>NZ_JBQSWC010000024.1:0-75966 GCF_052376775.1 Halomonas sp. AOP43-A1-21
CGTGGTTTTTTTTGCTAGCCACATCATTTAGCCCGCCTTAATTAGGATGCTTTTGGGCTTGGTCTAGCGTCATATTGTTGTCTATTTGACTATAGTTTTCTTTATCATATTTTTCTGCTGACGCTTTTATCTCATCGCTACCGTAAGTGGTATTGGTAACCAATTGGTCATCTTGCATCTCAATATTTTCTAGCGGCATGGCAACTTCATCGTCACCGATACCCCACACTCCACCAATAGAGATAACGGCATATAAATCGCCAGACGCCTTATGCTCAACGATACGCAGAATTCCGCCGATCTCTTCATCTTGCTGATTAACGACTGACTTGCCTTCAAGATCACGAATCTGATGTGACATTAAATCGTTGGGATCATTCTCTTCGTCGTCCGTGTCCGCAGAAGACCTGGGGTAACCACTACCCTGCATCGCTGCGGGCTGCTCGTCATCAGCATTTGTCTGTTCATCTACAGCTTCTTCCTGCTGCTCAATGGCGCTTTGCTCATCATCTGGTTCTGCTTGGGCATCCTGAGCATGAAGACTGCCTGACATTCCTGTAAAAAGTGCAGCAATGGCGATAGCTAGCGTAGTCCGTTTCATAGTGTTTCTCCTTGATTAAACGTACTCTTACAAGTTAGACGACTGGGCTGCAAATAACCAATATTAGGAAAAGCCTACATCCTCACTTAACCTGATAGCCTTAACTTGAGTGACGGTGTTCAAGCGGATGCAGGGAAGGTCCTTCTATCACCTCGCCCTGGATATCAAAGCGACTGCCATGACAGGGACAGTCCCAAGTTCTTTCAGCATCGTTCCAATGCACCACGCACTTCAAATGCGGACAAATGGCCGAAAGAACCGATAAATTACCGGCCTCATTGCGATAGACAGCCAATTTTTCACCATGCAAGGTAACGACCTTTGCCTGGCCAGGCGCCACCTCGTCAAGCTCCTTGAGCTTTTTTGTGCCGAAATGATCTTTAATAAAGTGCTTCACCACGGAAATGTTTTCTTTGAGCCAGTGCTCGGCGGAGTTAACCGGCGTAAAGCGCTGCGAGTCAAAGCAGCGGTACCAGGCGTTATCCCGCCCTTGGATGATATCGGCGATTATCTTTCCACTGACCGTGCCCCAAGTCAGGCCGTCGGCGGCAAAGCCGGTGGCTACATACACATGGTCACTGGCCAAGGTTCGTCCGATATACGGCAAGCCATCACCAGAGCTGTACTGCTGAGCAGACCATTCGTATTCGATCTCGCCCACATCAAAATGTGCGTTTAAGTAGCTATGCAGCGCCTCAAAGTGTTTGCGCTCCGACTGTTCCTCTCCTGTTTGATGCTTTTCCCCAATCGCCATAACGTAGTGTTTCCCGTTCAAGTGATAGCTGCGTATGGAATGGAAGGGGTCGAGCATAAAGAAAATGCCATCAGGAAAAGATCCGGCGTTCAGCTTGGCACTAACGCCATACTCACGGGAGGCAATCATTCCGGTTTGCAACATGTTCACTCCTTTCGGGGTGTGCGTTGCTAAAACGATATCGGTGGCTTGAATCTCAGCGTTATCGGTTTTAACGATGCAATGCTGGTAATCTATATCGCGTACAGGGCTTTGCTCATAAATACTCACGCCACGCTGGCTAAGCGCTTTGGCAAGCCCTTGAGCGTAGTGAAAAGCGTTAAACTGCGCCTGGTGGCCAACGCTAATACCCTGAGTGGCTGGAAATGGCGCCGGCATATCCAGACAAAATCTAGCCTTCAGGCCAGCCTGCACCATAGTTTCGCACTCGGCTTCCAATGCATCGTTGCTTGCCTGGTCATTTTCTGTGAGCAGCCGATAAAGCGGAACCCGCTTGAACTGGCAGTCGATATTAAAGCGCTGAGTCGTCTCCTCAATTAAATCAATGGCGCTTGCGCGCGCTTCAACGATGGTCTGGATGGTATCGTCATCCCACTTGACCCCGCGTTGCGCCAACCCCGCTGATACTGAGCTATATAAATTACCGGTCGCTCCTCCTGTGCAGCCGCTGCCTACGCGGTGAGCCTCTAAAATCACTACGCGTTTCCCACTTTCCATTAACTGCTGTGCCGTCGTTAGGCCTGTGATCCCTGCGCCTACGATGACTACGTCCGTTTCAATACTGTCAGTTAACGCGGGGAAATGGCAGGGATCATCCACACCTGCTTGCCAAATCGATTTCATGACGCCTCCTGACCAGAAATTGAAATGATCTTGTTATGAGAAGTGCTTACCGGCATTTGGGTCAGTCGCATCATAATCCTGGGTATCGTCAGGCGCTGAACCAGGTTCATATGAGGTTTCGGCTTCAAAGCGGCGTGCCGCTTCGATCGCTTGCGGCTCGGTTGCGTGCTGGGATATTTCTTGGGGGGCATCGGGTTCGGTAACATCAACAACGCGCCATCCAGAGACGATGATCGCGTCTTCCTGTTCTCTACTAATCGGCTCGACTCGTGCTGTACGGGTCATATTTCCTCCTTGGCAAAAGCGTGTAACACTCTGCTCTTAACCATGGCAGAACCTTTAATAACTTGCCTACCCAGCACTAAAAGTTTAACAGCGGTTGATTTTGTACCTGCCGCTAACGGCCTTGACGGCGCCTAACGCAAATTGCCGGGCGCAAAGGCCCGGCAATTGAGAATACCAACAGTACAAATGTTTTAAAGCTTCTTACTTACAAGCTGACCACGTCGAACTCAACGTTGGGATTCACGTCAGCTTCGTAATCAACGTCGTCACGTTCAAAGCCAAACAGCTTCAAGAACTCGTGCTTGTAACCTGCGTAGTCGGTGATATCGAACAGATTTTCGGTAGTCACTTCCGGCCAGAGGTCTTGGCAGGCCTGCTGAATATCCTCGCGCAGTTCCCAGTCGTCCAGGCGCAGCCGACCCTTCTCGTCGGTGCTCATGTCTGAACCGTAAAGGCGCTCGCCGAAGAGGCGATTCAACTGATCGATAGTGCCTTCATGCACGCCCTGCTCTTTCATGATGCGATACACCATGGCGATATACAGCGGCATCACCGGAATAGCCGCACTGGCCTGGGTAACGACAGATTTGAGAACCGCGACGTTAGCACCACCGCCACTGATTTTAAGCTTGTCATCGATAGCCGTGGCCGCACGGTCCAGGTCTTCCTTGGCTTTACCCAGTGCGCCGTGCCAGTAAATCGGCCAGGTAATTTCTGTGCCGATATAGCTAAACGCCACGCTGCGTGCACCTTTGGCCAGCACGCCTGCCTGGTCCAGCGCATCCATCCACAGTTCCCAATCTTCGCCGCCCATCACGGTGATGGTATCGTCGATTTCCTGCTGGGTTGCAGGCTCGACTTCCGCTTCGATGATCCGGTCTTTATTGGTATCTATGGCCGTAGCGCGGTAGGTCTCACCGATCGGCTTCAGGCTTGAGCGCTTGAGTTCACCGCTATCCGGCAGTTTGCGCACGGGCGATGCCAGTGAGTAGACCACCAGGTCGATTTCGCCCATATCCTGCTTGATCAGCTCAATGGCTTTTTCACGCGCCTCAGAAGAGAACGCATCGCCGTTGATTGATTTGCTGTAAAGACCTTCCTGCTTGGCAAACTTGTCGAACGCCGCGCTGTTGTACCAACCAGCGGTGCCGGTTTTGGTTTCACTGCTGGGCTTTTCAAAAAACACGCCCAGCGTATCGGCACCGTAACCAAAGGCTGCGGTAATCCGAGCGGCTAAGCCGTAACCACTGGAAGCCCCGATCACCAGAACTTTCTTCGGGCCGGCGCTTTTATCCAAACCACGGGCTCTTGTCGCTTCAATCTGCTCAAGAACGTTTTGCTCGCAGCCTTTAGGATGAGTCGTCGTGCAGATAAAGCCGCGCACCTTGGGTTTAATAATCACATCGAACCTCGTTATCAGCTTGATTTCATTATCGGCATTGCTATGCCTTACGCTATGAGCGCTATTCTAGCGGGCTAAGAGGGCGCTGTCCGCTCTTGAGCTTGCCTGGCTTTCACGGCAGGATAGTGTCCCTCTCTTTTTCAATGCCCACGAGGCCCCCATGAACGCACAGCAGCTTGTCGATGAGCGCGGCGACCTTTGGCTTGCTCTAGCCCCTTTATGGTTAGACCGCGAACCGCGCGAACGCGACTACGCCCACATGGTGGAGGTCATTCAAGAGCATAATATGACGCTTTCAGAGCTTGAGTGGATGTTCCGCCTAGAGCTTGCCCCGGTGATGTCGCGCCATCAGCTGTCGATTGCCAGCGAGTGGCGTCAATTCGATGACCGTAAACTGATGCAGCAGCTGGTCAGCCATAACCTGCGCTTAAAAGGCTGGCGGCGCAAAAGCTGGGCGCTATTCTCGGGCCTGACCACCATGATGGTACGCCACCGTTGGGTTGAGCTTATGAACCGGGTCCAGGTTGCCAAAGGCCAAGAGCTTTGAACGCCGCCAACCACGTCTTATTCGCGATCAAGCGCGGCTTCCAGCGCTAGGCGCAACGGGGGGCCGTGGTCTCGCGGGCCAAAACGCGCAATTACCTGGCCGTCACGCCCTACCAAAAACTTGGTGAAGTTCCATTTGATAGCCTTGGTGCCCAATACGCCAGGGGCCTGTTTTTTCAGCAACACAAACAGCGGGTGGGCGTTGCCCCCATTGACGTTGACCTTCTCCATCAACGGGAAGCTTACTCCAAAGGTTTGCTCGCCAAACGTGCAAAACGCTTCGGCGCTTTCCGGCGACTGTCGGCCGAACTGGTTGCAGGGAAACCCCAGCACGGTGAATCCACGGTCGCGGTAGCGCTGGTACAGCGCTTCAAGCTCTTTTAACTGTGGCGTAAAACCACACTGACTGGCCACATTGACCACCAGCAACACCTGGCCACGCAGCGCGCGCAGATTAAACGGCTGACCTTGATGGTTATAACAATCTTGATCGTAAATCGTCATTATGGAGCCTTAAACCTTCGAGGCAATATAAACGCTACTTTGCCATGACCATCATGCTGACACCAGCGCCCCGCAACAGTGCTGATGAGCCTGCTTAACACCGTTCGGTTAACCAAAGGTGATTGGCCCGGCAACGACTCGTAGCGCCAGGGCTATCAGCAAGACACCGGTCAATCGATTGACCCAGTGCGCATGGCGCTGCAACCACGGCAGGACCCGCGAATGCGACAAACCGACCGCCACCAGCACGTACCAACCACCATCAATAAGCATAGCGGTTAAGACGACGATCATCTTTGCCATAATACTCATACCTGGGGTAACAAACTGGCTCAGCAGCGCCACAAAAAAGATAATCAGCTTAGGATTACCCAGCGCTACCAGCACGCCCTCCCTGGCCGCCTGTCGGCTAGTGGTTGCCACACCCTGCTGATTCATTACCCCGGCCTTGCCGGCCCGCAATGCCTTGATACCCAGCCAGGCCAAATAGGCCGCCCCCGCCCAGGTAATCAGTTGAAAAACATCCGGTGAACGAGTAATTAACGCGCCTAGCCCCCAAACGGTCAAAAGCGCATAAAACCCGACCCCAGCTGCATGAAATACAGCCGCGGTAATGCCTGGCAGCCGACCACCGCCCAGGGTATGTTTTAGCACCAGGGCAAGGCTAGGCCCGGGCGACATTGCCCCCATGGCGCAGATAGCGGCTAATGACAACCAGAGTGAAAACGGCATTTTTTTCCTTTCCTTTAATTGTTAATTGCTCATTGTCTCAATACAGCAATGCCGTTACCGGCCGGGTCGCCTATTGTATAACGTCACCTCTCTTAAATAACGCTGTTAGCATGGTACGCTGTTGGGTAAAATTTGCCCCTTTTTCGATGAAAATGACGCCTGCTGTCAAGACAGGCGTGGCACGGCTAATAAAGGACTCCAATATGGGTAGGGCGTTTCAAAACCGTAAAGAATCGATGGCCAAGACGGCCGACGCAAAAACTAAGGTTTACAGCAAATACGGGCGTGAAATTTACGTCGTTGCAAAAGCCGGCGGATCAGACCCGAACGGCAACCTTGCGCTGCGCGGCTTAATGGAGCGGGCTAAAAAAGATCAGGTTCCCTCGCACGTTATTGATAAAGCGCTAGACAAGGCCAGCGGCGCAGGTGGAGAAGACTTTGCGACGGCTCGCTACGAAGGCTTTGGCCCCGGCAACGCCATGGTGATCGTCGACTGCTTAACCGATAACCCTAACCGCACCTTCGGTGATGTACGCGGCTGCTTTACCAAAACGAAAAGCAAGATTGGCACGCCCGGTAGCGTTAGCCACATGTTCGATCACTGTGCGATTTTTGCCTTTGTCGGCCAGGAAGAAGACACTGTGCTTGAAGCGCTAATGGAAGCCGATGTCGATGTGGCTGACATTGAGCAGGAAGAAGAACGTATAACGGTTTATGCGCCTCACACCGAATATGCCAAAGCCAAACAAGCACTACTGAATGCGTTCGGCGAGCTCGATTTTGAAATTGATGAGATTCAGTTTCTGCCGCAAAACACCACGCCTCTCGAAGGCGATGACGTGGCACAGTTCGAAAAATTCTTAGGCATGCTCACCGATCTGGACGACGTCCAAAACGTCTTCCATAGTGCCGAGCTGCCTGAAGCGAGCGAATAAGTAGCGCAAGCAATCTTCTATCTCAGCGCTAGCCTTCACCCCCCAACACCATCTAGCTGCAAACCACGCTTGCAGCTAGATCGTTATTGGGTCCGCTGCTGGCGCCGATGCACATCAGGCACGCCTTTAGGCGTATCCAGAGCAGCATCGGGCGGCAACAGTGCAGGTTTGATGCCCGCCCGGCTAAGCACCTGCTTACCCCGCACGGTCAAATCAGTAATAAACAGAAACTGCTGACGCGGATCCACGGGATAAGCGCGGATACGGTAATGCGTCCCCCAGGGTTTCTCTTCAGCCACTATGATAATCGGCTGATCAAACTTAAGGTAAGCGCTGGTCAGAGCCACATCCCGCAACGCTTTACGTACCCCATCGGCTTCATGCTCTGGGTGAAGATAAAAATTTGCTACGCACTGTAAGCTAGTCCCCCCGTTATTGGCATTGTAAACGGCGGAGTCCCATAGCTTTAAATGCGGCATCGCGACTAAATCATCGTCTGGGGTTTGGATTTCGACGGTGCGCATTCCCACATGTTTTACTTCCCCGTATGTCCCCTCAATATCCACCCAGTCACCTGGCCGATAGGGTAATTCTATGGCTGACACCACCCCGGCAATCAGACTGCTCACGTAATCTTTCAAGGCAAAGCCGATCGCCAGACCGATAGCGCCTAGAAGCGTCACCATATTGCGCAGCGAAGGCTCGATCACGATAGGTACTGCAATAGCCAGCGCGGTCAGCAGGATCAGTAAGCGCGTTAGCGGCACCAGCGCGAATATCCGAAAGCGAACCTGCCCATGCAGTCGATTGGCCAGCCAGCTCAAGCCCCGCTGGCTGGCAATGGTCAGCAGAATAACGCTTGCCAGAATGATGCCCAGGGTAATAACCGTTTGGCTGTCCATATCGTTAAACAGCTTAGCGTACTGCTTTTGATCGTCCATCAAGGCTCCTATAACGGGTCGACAAGATAATTGCGAGAAGCCAATAGCTGCCGGACACTGGCATAGCTTAACGGTGCTACCTGCCAGCGCCCGTCCTCACGCGAAAGTATTCCCTGGCGAGTCAACGCTAAACGAGCGTTCAATGCTTCATGGTGAGAAAACGGAAGTACATCGCCAAGCGCCTGGTCCTCCAGACCGCCATGCAGCAGTAAAGCGTGCAATACCAGCAGTGCCACATCACCGGTGTCTGCGGGCAGCTCGGCATCTGCAAGCGCATCAAGCAGCCATAGCTCTGATGCATCAGGGGCATCTTCTTGAGCAGGTTCGCGCAAGCGTTTACGCCAATAGTGCCATGCCACGCCCAAATGGCCCCGACAATGCGCCGCTAAACGCTGTAGTTCCTTATGGGTAGAGGCTTTACGTTCAGCCTCTTGCGCTTTTTTTTGATCAGCGGGCTGATTGGTTAACACCTGCCTTCCCGTGCGCGTACTATATACCGTCAGGCGGTTCTGGCCGTTATCGGCAATGCTTACAAAGTAATCGGCTAGTTGCTTACCCTCCATGCCCTGAAGGGTAAAAGCTGGCGCTCCTTCAATGCCTACCGCTTGCTGTAAATAGGCGTAAGTCCAACTATCGCAGCCAATCACTCCGCGCCCCAAACGGCCACTTAGGGCGCGTTCTAAAAACGCGCGCACGCCTTGAAGACCTTGGGTATGACGCAGCATATGCCGCTCAAGCGCTGGCAGCGCCCAGCAATTTAGATGGCCGCAGCGCTCCACCCATTCAAGGCTGCCTTCGGTAAGCTCTTGATGGCTGGGCGGCATTATACTGCGAATACCCTGCTGTTCCGCCCAATGGCTAACCACCGCGGCATGACCGCCGTAAGGAGGTGTGATAAAAAACACTATCGGTTCGAGGGAGGTTTCGGGCTCACTCAGGGTCTGGGTCAGACTATCAGCGACCGGCGACCAATCAATACTGGGCACCAAATGCGCTAGCTTAACTTCCGGCAACAGGCGCAGCTCATTCTCGTCTTTCGCCTGCTGCTCGGCGGCGCGTTTACCGGTTAGCCAAGTTAACATCGCCCGTCGACTGCGCCGCCACTGGCTTTTTTGGGTATGCTCGGGCGTACAAAACTTATCAAGCTCGACTACCGCCCAGGGCGATGAAGCGGTTTCTGCTAAGCGCTGCGCCATAGTCCGTCCTAAAGGCTAACGTAAATGAAATAAACAAGATTAAGGTTAGCATGCGGGCGATAGTCGCTGGGGGCTATTCGAACTTATCGTCTAAAATGAAATCTTTATAGGGATATCCATTACCCGCAAATATCGAGTGTCGGAGGAGGCGATCATGAGCATCGTTCATGTTAGCGAGCAGGAGCTATACGCCAAGCTTGAGAAATGTATGGCGGGAGAGCGCGTACTCATTGATCAGGAAGGCAACCGGTTCAGTGCGCGCGTTCAACAGGCTCGAGGGATGGATGCAACTGTCATCCCCGAAGCCCAGCTTCGCAAAAGCCATGATGATTCGGACGAGGTAGATAGCATCACCGTACCTTATGATCATATTTGGGAGCTTGAAATCAAAGGCGTTGTATATAGCCGTTTGGCTGAATAAACATCAGTTTATCAACGTGTCGGTGACTACCAGCATTGCCCTTCTGGGCCGTGCTGGTATGCCATTGCCCGAGCCAATCAGAACGTTAAACAAATTTTACCCAGATGCTTGCCTGCCTCTTGATAGCGGAATGCCTCCGCGATATCGGCTAACACAAACTCACGATCAATGATCGGGCGCATGCTGGTCGCCTCAATGGCTTTAATCATTTCAAGCTGGTGGCGGCGGCTGCCTACAATCAACCCCTGCAAGCGCGCCTGTTTAGCCATTAACTTAGCGGTAGGAATATCGCCCTGGCGCCCAGTCAATACGCCAATCAGCGAAATATGCCCACCAATCTTGATCGCTTCAATGGATTGCGGCAGAGTACCGGGGCCACCGACTTCCACAATATGGTCGACACCCTGGCCGTTGGTCAGCGCGTTAACTTTTTTGCCCCACTCCGGCTCTTCTTTATAATTAATGGTGTGTGCTGCGCCCAGCTGCCTAAGCTGCTTCAACTTCTCATTGGAAGAAGACGTGGCAATGACACGTGCCCCCATCATGCGGGCAAACTGCAGTGCAAATATAGATACCCCGCCGGAACCCAACACCAACACCGTATCGCCCGCTTTTAAACCGCCATCCACTACCAGAGCGCGCCAGGCAGTGAGCCCTGCGGTGGTTAACGTTGCGGCTTCAGCGTGGCTATAGCCCTTCGGCTGACGGGTAAACCACTGCGCCGGACGAACGACCTGCTCGCAAGCATAGCCATCCACGCCGTCGCCTGGGGTCGTCGTAAAATCGGCAATTCGGGCAGGGCCCTCAAGCCAGTCGGGGAAAAACGTCGAGACGACGCGGTCACCTACCGCAAACTCGCTAACGCCATCACCTACCTCCTCAACCACGCCTGCGCCGTCAGACATAGGAATACGCCCATCGGCTGTCGGCATCTTGCCTGCCACCACGCCATAGTCGTGGAAATTGAGCGAGCTTGCGTGCACACGAACACGAATCTCGCCCGGGCCAGGGGCGCCAGGGGGCGATACGTCTTGTACCTTGAGCTTATCTAACCCACCGGGGGCCGTGAGCGTTACGACTTGCATAGCGCGATCTCCTTTATTCAATCATTCCTTGGAAAATACGTTAGCAGAGGCAAATACGTTAGCAGAGGATAGAGCTTCTCACACATCTACCCCAAGAAAGCCGCCCGACTGACGCTTCCACAAGCCGGCATAAATGCCGTTTTGCGCGAGCAGCTCAGTATGAGTACCGCTTTCGACTATGCGCCCCTGCTCCACTACGATCAATCGGTCGAGCATGGCAATGGTCGAGAGCCGATGCGCGATCGCGATCACGGTCTTGCCCTCCATCAGCGTATCCAACTGCTCTTGAATAGCGGCTTCCACTTCAGAATCCAGTGCTGACGTAGCTTCATCCAATACAAGGATAGGTGCATTTTTCAAAAGCACGCGGGCAATGGCGATCCGCTGACGCTGCCCCCCAGATAACTTGACGCCCCGCTCACCTACATGGGCATCCAACCCGCGGCGGCCGTGCGGGTCTACCAGGTCGTGGATAAACGCATCGGCATGGGCACGGCATACGGCGGTCCACACAGCCTCATCGCTTGCCTGAGGCGTGCCGTAGCGAATGTTATCGCGCAGCGAGCGGTGAAGCAGCGAGGTATCCTGGGTCACCATACCAATTTGGTGACGCAGAGAGGTTTGCGTTACCTGCGCGATATCTTGTCCGTCGATCAGAATGCGTCCGCCCTGTACATCGTAAAAACGCAACAACAGGTTAGCGAGGGTCGATTTACCCGCCCCAGAGCGGCCAATCAAGCCAATTTTTTCACCCGGCGCGATAGTCAAATTCAAGCCGTCAAACACCGTGCGGTTTTCGCCCTTAGCCTGCTCGTAGCTAAAGCGCAGGTCGTCAAACCGGATTTCGCCAGCAGGTACATTAAGCTCAGGCGCATTAGGTACATCGCGGATGGTAGGTTCGCGGGCGATGGTATTCATGCCATCCTGCACGGTGCCGATATTTTCAAACAGCCCCGCCACTTCCCATAGGATCCAGTCGGACATAAATCGAATCCTCATTACCAGCGCAATCGCGACGGTCAATACGCCAAGCGATATGGCGTCAAAGTACCAGGTGCTAATCGCCATTCCCGCCGTGCCCACCAATAACGCGGTATTCAGCAGGGTCAAGCAGACGCTCATGATGGTGACCAGGCGCATCTGACGGTGCACCGTGTCCATGAAACCTTCCATGGCATCACGGGCATAGCGCTGCTCGCGCTCGGTATCGGCAAATAGCTTGATGGTTTGAATATTACTGTAGCTGTCGACCACGCGGCCGGTCATCTGGGCGCGCGCGTCTGCCTGCGCCATGGATACATCACGCAGCCGGGGCACGAAAAAGCGCATGATGGCCAAGTAGCCAATCAGCCAAAGCCCCAAGGGCAGCAATAGCCATAAATCGGCTCGACCCAAGAGAATCGCCGCCCCGGTAAAGTACACAATGGCGTAGACCAACAGGCCCATTACCTTGGTGACCGTTTCGCGGATGGCCAGCGCGGTCTGCATGACTTTCTGGGACACGCGTCCGGCAAACTCATCCTGGTAAAAGGCCAGACTCTGATTGAGCATGTGGCGATGCGATAGCCAGCGGCCAATCATGGGATAATTGCCAAATATGCTTTGATGCGTAATCAACGACTGGGCCAACACCAAAAGCGGTAGTCCGATAAGGATCGCCAGCCCTGCCCCAGCAAGCCAAAGACCATTCGCGGCCCAAAAGCCTTCGCGCTCGACATTGCCAAGCCAATCAACCAGCTGCCCCATGTAGCTAAAGAAAAACACCTCAGCCGATGACACCAGTGCGGTGCATAGCGTCATGACAATCAGCAGCGGCAATACCGGGCGTGAGAAGTGCTTGATAAAAGGTATTAACCCCTGTGGAGGCGTTTGCACGTCTCCCATGGGATAAGGATCTACACGGGTTTCAAAGTAACGAAACAGCGGCTGCAGCACACGAGAAAACATGGAGATTCCTTACGTTACTCATCGATCATTAAGAGGGTTAAGCCTGGCGGCGTAAAAGCCAGCGTGCCCAAAACGGTGCAAAGGCCATCAGCAGCACCATGCGCAGTAGATGGTGAAAAGCGACAAATACAGGATCGATATTAAGCGCCACCGCTAAAATGGCTATTTCGCCTATTCCACCTGGCGCCAGCGCCAGCAGTGCCACATCACGCCCCACGCCCACGAACTGATGAATCAGCTCGGCAAATAAGGCCAATACAGCTAAGGCAAGCAGCGTAGCAACGCCCGACTGCCATAAATAGCGGCCCCATAACCGCCGCGTCATGCCTTTAAAGCGCGAGCCAATGGCACTGCCCAGCACCCAAAGCATGAGGTTCATGCCCCACGGGGGAAGCGCCAGACTTGCGATATCAAGTCCTGAAAGCAGGGCAGCCGCCAGTAAGGGGACCAGCAAGGCAGGGGTAGGAAAACGCAGCCAACGGCCGAGCGGCAACAACATAGGAATCAGTAATAGCATCCAGGCGTGTTCAAATCCGCTCGTCTGAGGCGCTGTGCCCGCGCCACCGCCTTCATAAGCCCAAAAGAGCGGTGGTAAAAACAGGATGACTAAAATAACGCGTAGCGACTGGGCAATTGCGATACGTTGAGGGTCGCCACCACATTTGTCGCCCAGAATAATCATCGCGGTCATGGCACCGGGGGCCGCTGCAAACCATGCGCTTACCGAATCAAATCCGCAGCGCCGATACCAGGCCGAGGCCACAGCGGTTGAAGCGCCAATGCCAAGTATTAGCAACACCGCCGATACCGGCCAGTCAATCACGCGCTGAGCAAGTTCCGGCGTCACCTGACTGCCCAGCACCAGCCCCATCACGGCCAAAAAAATATTGCGCAGCCGCTCTGGCACCACCACGTTAATGCCTTGAGAGGAAACCAATAAGTTGGCAATCAGAGGGCCAAGCATCCAGGCAAGCGGTAAGCCGGTGAGTTGAAAAAACGTGCCACCAATAGCGCCAATGGTTAACGACGTTAACAACCCTTTTGCGGTCCCCGAGCTTACCTTAATACCTTTCACAGCCACTCCTTGTTACTGAGCCCCATCTCAATCGGTTAAATAATTAACCTGCTAATCGTACGGTCAGTTTATCACTAATCGTTGTCGATCGTGGGCTCAGTACGGCTGTGGGATCTCGTCATCATCCCCGTCATCACGCATGCGCGCCTGACGTTCGGCCTCTTCTTCCTTGGCGTCGTCGATCACTTCCATCAGTTCATTCACATCGGCAATGTGGGTCGCGAACGTAAAGTGGCCCGTCAGTTTGCTATCCGGATGCAGCTCGCCCGATTCATATAGCGCCCACATCTCCTTACCGTAATGAGTGGTTAAGAGCTCAGGCGCAAAGCGGCCAAAATAGGCACGCATATTATCCACATCACGCTCAAGCATGGCGGCGGCGCTATTGTTACCGGCGGCATCAACGGCCTGAGGCAAATCAATAATGACCGGGCCTTCGGCATCCACCAGCACGTTGAATTCCGACAAGTCGCCGTGGATCAGGCCAGCGCACAGCATACGCACTACATCAGTGATGACTTTATCGTGGTAGCGCAGCGCCTGTTCATGGGTCAGCGTGACATCGTCCAGGCGCGGTGCCACATCGCCTTCAGCGTCTGTGATCATTTCCATCAGCAGCACGCCATCGACAAAGCCGTAGGGCTTGGGCACCCGCACGTCGGCTGCCGCCAACCGGTAAAGCGCATCCACCTCGGCGGTCAACCACGCCTGCTCTTGCTCTTTTTGACCGTAGCGGGTTTTCTTCGACATGGCGCGCGCACGGCGACTATTGCGCTCTTTACGGCCCTCCTGATATTGCACGGCCTGTTTGAAGCTACGTTGTTTGGCCTCTTTGAATACCTTGGCACAGCGCACGTCGTTACCGCAGCGTACAACGTAAACCTGCGCTTCCTTGCCACTCATCAACTGCATCAGCACCTCATCGATCAGGCCGTCATCGACCAGGGGCTGTAATCGTTTGGGTGTCTTCATGGTTAGCGGTAATGGCTCCTTTAATGAATGGACATGGCCAACGATATCGAATACTAGCGTTTTTAATACACATGTTTTAAATACTAACGCTTTTCAATACCAGCGTTCTTAATACCAATTATTTTTAACGCTGTCTCTTTACCAGCAGTATCTAATACCGAATTCGACGAACGCGAAAAGCCCGACCTTTCAGCTTATCTCGCTCAAGCTTGGCGAGCGCTTTGTGGGCCACAGAGTGCTCTACGGCCACATAGGCACTGCGGGCCAGCACTTTGATTTTACCCACCTGATCACCGCGCAACCCGCCTTCGCTGGTAAGCGCGCCCAGAATGTCGCCTGGGCGTAGCTTATCCTTTTTACCGCCTGCCAGTTGCAGGGTAGCCATGGGCGGCTCAAACGGTGTGGTTTGCTTAGCTTTGGGCAGCGGCTCAGTGGTTAACTGCTCGCTTAAAAGCTCGGCCAGCCGCCCAAGGCGGTAAGTTTCCTGGGGGGTTACCAACGTGCAGGCAATACCGCTAGCCCCTGCCCGCCCGGTGCGGCCGACGCGGTGCACATGAACGTCCAGCTCACGAGCAATCTGGTAGTTGAAGACCGCGTCCAGCTGTGCGATATCCAACCCACGGGCGGCGACATCGGTCGCCACCAGAATTGAGGCACTTTGGTTAGCAAAGAGTATCAGGATACGATCGCGGTCTTTTTGTTCCAAGTCACCGTGCAACGCTACGGCGCTGAAACCAGCATCCACCAGGCTATCGGCGACGGCCTGGGTTTCACGCTTGGTATTACAAAACACCACGCTGGTGGTCGGACGATTGACCAATAAAAGCTGTTTAAGCGCAGCAAAGCGGGCGTCTTCACTGGGTACTTCGTAGAAGTGCTGGTCAATGGTGGTGGCGTCATGCAACTCGGCCACTTTGACGGTGACAGGGTCAACCATTACGCCGCGCGTCATGGTTGCCAAACCGCCTGCTTCGCGCTCATCAGGAAACGTTGCGCTAAACAGCAGCGTCTGGCGATCAGCCGGCGTCTCGGCGATGATGGCATCAATGGTGGCCTGAAAGCCCATATCCAGCATGCGATCCGCTTCATCCAGCACCAGGGTACTTAGCGAGCCCAGGGTCAGCGACCCCTTGCGCAAGTGCTCATCGATACGCCCAGGCGTACCCACCACAATATGCGCGCCGTGTTCTAAAGAGCCTAACTGAGGGCCGAACGGAGCACCGCCGCAAAGCGTCAATACTTTCACGTTGGCCATGGCCCGCGCCAAGCGACGCAGTTCTTCGGCCACCTGATCAGCAAGCTCCCGAGTCGGGCAAAGCACCAAACCCTGCACGGCAAACGCATCAACGCGCAGCTCTGCCAATAACGCCAAGCCAAACGCGGCCGTCTTACCCGACCCCGTTTTAGCTTGAGCAAGCACATCACGCCCGGCCAACATAGGCGGCAGGCTTTGTGCCTGTACCGGCGTCATGTGGTGGTAACCCAGTGATTCAAGGTTAGTAAGCAGCGCTGCCGGCAAGGCAAGCGACGAGAAGGAGGCGTCTGACACAATAAAACCTGCAGGGCCATTTAACGGCCAGTAAAAAGGTAATTACTATAAGGTAAAGCACCATACCAGAAAGTGCCGCGCCCTGCGTGTCTGTCATACCGCAAGGGGCGCAAAACCGGCCTGGCATAGGGTGGCCAAGTCGTCAGGTGCCAACTCAATTTCAAGTCCTCGCCGTCCGGCACTAACGTACACCTTAGAAAACTCCTGTGCAGAGGCATCAATATAGGTGGCCAAGCTTTTTTTCTGGCCTAAGGGACTTACTCCGCCCAATACGTAACCGGTGGTACGCTCTACCTCAGCCGGTACGGCCATGACGGCTTTTTTAGCGCCCGCCGCCTTGGCAATCTGCTTTAAGCCCAGCTGCCCGGTCACTGGCACAATGCCCACCGCAAGCGCCTTGCCATCAAGCTTCACCACCAGGGTTTTAAATACCTGCTCGGCAGCAACTCCTAGCTTTTCAGCGGCTTCCAGGCCATAAGACTCCGCCGCCACGTCGTGATGGTATTCATGAAGTTCAAACGGGATGCCCGCTTTTTTTGCCGTATTAATGGCCGGTGTCATGAGGTTCTCTTAATGATTAGTAAACATGGATAGCGAGGCTGTTGGGCTCTGGAAAGCTTATACCTGCCTGCTAGGCTAAATAGCGTAAGCCTTGAAGGGAAGTCAACTAACAGGAGTTTATTATGCCAGCCACATCAAAAGCCCAGCAAAAAGCCGCAGGCGCCGCCCTTTCCGCCAAGCGTGGGGAAACCAAGCCAAGCGAGCTTTACGATGCTTCCAAGGAAATGTACGACTCAATGAGCGAAGAGGAGCTTGAGGAGATGGCAAGCACCGAACGCAAAGGCAAGCCTGACAAAAAAGGCGATTGAACGTTGATAGGTGCAAGCGTTTAGCTATAGGCGCTGTGGATATTCGCTTTTATAGCATAACGCCAGCTTATCGGGCTGGCGTTATGCAGATTACAGGATTGCTTTTACTGACAGATTCTTACTGACAGATTCTTACTGACAGGCTCTTACTGACAGGGCACGACACGACGTAGCGTGTCTTTGGCCCATAGAGTTTGTCCATCGGGCGTGCGGCCATGTTCATTCCAACGCTCGGTAGTTTCCATACAAAAAGAACCGGCATCTTCAGTGCGTGGGTCAGCATTAGCAGGGCGCTCCCCGCCAATACGCATTACGTCCGGGTTGTCGGTAGTGTAACGCGGAGCAACGGTGGAGCTTGCGCAGCCAGCAATCAGAGCAGTTGCTAGCAGCACGGGCAAACAGCGGCGCAGTGGCATGTTTAGTAAACCCTCAAAAGTACGATATTAGGCCGACACCGTTTGTCGGTAGCGCTAGATATCATCCCACTCGTACAGCGTCAATCTTTTTACTTAAAGGCTTACGTAGTGTCTTAAGTGGTGGCTTAAGTAGTCACCAGGGTGATACTGGTAATCGGACGTAAATTACGCTGTAAGCAATGCTGTTCAACGCTATCGACAATCTCTTCAGCATCATCGATTTGCTGTTTGTCGAGCTGGATATCCACCATCAGAAAACTGCCCACTTGGGCCATACGTACATCATCACTGGCGATATCAAAATCCGCGACTTCCTCCACCATATCCTGACGTATGCTGCCCATGGGCTCGCCAAACATCAGCTCGCGCAGCGCTCCGCGTATCATACGAACCGGCATGGGCAGAAAGTAGCCAGCGATGATCAGCACCATCACCGGGTCGGCAAACCGCGCATAGCTGGCCCAGGGGGTCAGGGTTAACAGCCAGGTAAGGGCAAAACCGAACATGACGGCCGCACTCAGCCCAGTGTCCATCTGCCACTGGCGCAGCTCGGCGGCCAACAGCGATGAGCGGGCGATCTGCGCGTAACGCTTCAGCCACCACCAGGTCAGCAAACAGCCACCTACGTTGGCTAGGCTGAACAGAATGGCTAGATCAAGTGTTACCAGGCGACCACCCTGCAACAGGCTCCACACCGCTGAGACCATCGAAAACAGGCACACCAGCGCAATCATTACGCCTTTGAGCAGTACGGCAAGGGGTTCTACCGTCAGCCGCCCAAAGGGGTAGTGATCATCCGCCGGTTTACGCGCCTGCTGCAGAGCAAGCAGGGAGAGTGACGCCAAGGCAAGACTCAAAAGCGAATAGCCGCTATCGAATAAAATCGTAATGGAACCGCTGGCCAATCCCAGCACAAGCCCGGTTAACGCAAAAAGGCTTGCCGAAATGGCGGAAAATCGTAGCGCTCGGCGCTCGGCAACAAAGGGGGTCACGCTAAAAACTCCATATCAAGGTGGAATAAGCAAATAGGAAATCGTGGCGCATAGTAGCGCTTGTGCTAACGTTAAACGAATCACTCAGCGCTAAAAAAATTAGCGCTTATATCTAAGGCTCTAATATGCGTGCTGAACAAGTTCAAGCGTTTGTTGAGGTCACCGAGCACGGCTCGTTTGCCGCCACTGCCCGTCAATCAGGCATAAAGCGAAGCACGCTAAGTGCCGCTGTCCATGCCTTGGAAGATAGCCTGGGCGTGGCGCTGTTTGAGCGCTCGGGCAATAGCCTGACGCTCACGGCGGTAGGTGAAAGTGTACTGCCCGACTGTTACCGGCTGCTGACCAGCGCCAGCCGCATTAAAAAGCACTGCCACCAGCACCTGCAAGGGGTTGAAAACCAGCTGTGCATCGCCCGCGACGATGCGCTTCCCGAGCGGTTCTGGCGCCAGGTAATGCACGATTTAAAGCAGCAGTTTCCGTTAACGGCCATATCGGTCTATCTCGTTCCCCCACAAGAGCACAGCCAATTTATTTTGCGCCAAACGGTGGATATCGCTTTTGGTTTATATACTGCTGAAGGCGTGGTTACCAGCGCAGCTAATCTCGCGCCGGTAGGGATGCGCTTAGTCGCCTCCCCTCAGCATCCGCTTAGTCGGCTACCCAGCGTTAATCGCGATGATTTGGCGCAATACACTCAGGTGTGCCTAACCCATATTCAGGACGACAAACTGGTCAGCGAAGCGCTTTTTTCGGCTAATTACCTGGGATTCACCATGTTTGAGGTGATTCGCGACGCGGTCATTAACGGCACGGGCTGGGCGCTGCTCCCCTATCCGCTGGTGAAGGAGGCGCTCAAGAAAAAAACGCTTTGCGCGCTTAATCATGACCTTGCGCTCGACAGCCATTATTACCGTTACGTTGAGGGCGAAAACCTTGGTGTAGTGGCCACCGCGCTACTAAATAATGTGGCGCGTTTTCTAGGTAATACGCGCTAACGGTCACTTCGTTGAAATATAGCAGTGGAAAAAAACGCGATTGCCTTCCACGCTATAAAAAAGTGCTAAAGAAGGAGACTTAAGGACACGCCAGAGGAACGACACAGGCAAGTGTCATATAGGCGTAAGATGTAACTGCCAGTGTCGATGTTGCCGTCAACCAAGGAGTTATTCCACCGATGGTAAGACTCGATAAGAAAGCGACTAGGCTTTATGTCCTGGACACCAATGTCCTGATCCATGACCCCGCTGCGCTCTATCACTTCGACGAGCATGACGTGGTTATCCCCATGACTGTCCTTGAGGAACTGGATAAGCACAAAAACGGAATTCGAGAAATCGCCCGTACGGCACGGCAAATTAGCCGTACGCTCTCTGACCTTACCAACCAAGTTACTTTTGATGAAATTCAGCGCGGCATTCCCATCCCCCGGATCAGTGGGGAAACCGGGCGCCTGCACTTTTTGTGCTACAACGACCTGAAACCGTTCGATGCATTAGACGATAGCCCCGATAACCGCATTTTGGCTGAAACCTGTCGCCTGCGTGACGAACGCCCTGACGCGTCCGTCATCCTGATCACCAAAGACATCAATCTACGCGTCAAGGCCGCGGCACTTAAGGTACCGGTAGAAGATTACTTTAACGACCGGGCATTCTCAGATAGTGACGCGATGATCGAAGGTGCCCAAATCTATGCCGATGCCGGGCATGATGGCGCCACGCTTTGGGAAACGCTCAATGTCGATGTCACCGTTGAACGGGTAGACCATCATACGTTTTATCAGCTAAGTGGTGACATGCCCCGCCATTGGCACTTGGGGATGCTGGTATCCGATTGCGAAAACGGCGCCGAGTTTGAAGCCATTATCCGTGAGCTTTCCCCCTCATCAGCCCGCTTGCAGCTCTTAACCAACTACCGCCACCACTCCGGCGTATGGGGAGTTCACGCTCACGATAGTCGTCAAAACTTTACCCTTAACCTACTGATGGACCCGGACATCGACCTGGTGACGATTGCCGGTAATGCAGGCACGGGCAAAACGTTCATGACCCTGGCGGCAGCTTTCCAGCAGACCCTGGATACCAAGCAGTTTGAACGCATTGTGTTTACCCGCGCCCCTATTCCCATGGGTGAGGACATCGGGTTTCTGCCCGGCACTGAAGAGGAGAAAATGTCGCCGTGGATGGGTGCCTTCCACGACAATATGGACAACCTGCTGCGCAATGACGAAGGGGAATCCACCTGGGATAATGGCGCCACACGGCAACTGATCGGCTCGCGGGTGCAAATTCGCTCGCCCAGCTTTATGCGCGGGCGCACCTTAAACGACACCTTTTTGATTATTGACGAGGCGCAGAACTTTACTCCTAAACAGCTTAAATCGCTGGTGACCCGAGCCGGGCGTAATACCAAGATTGTCTGTTTAGGCAACGTAGGGCAAATCGATACGCCTTACCTGACCGCCAATACCTGCGGCATGGCGGCCGTGGTCGAGCGTTTCCGTGATTGGCCGCATGCCGGGCACATTACGCTTAAAAGCGTTGAGCGCTCGCGCCTGGCGCTGGCGGCTGAAGAACTTCTGTAAAGAGCCTTATATAACGAGGGTAAATATCCTCGATAAGCGTACGGGAAACCCGCCAGCTAGCTACTGGCGGGTTTATTCTTTATCACCGTTCCAAGGGTTTTCAACACCTAGCGTATCGGCGGCAAAGGCTTCGCGTTCACCTAATGGACGATCCTCGCCTATGGTGGTGTCCCTATAGGTCTGGCGCTCCATCTCACTGTTCACTTCTGCGCCAAGCAATACCACAAAGGCAGAAAGCCAAAACCACATCATTAACACCACCACCGCGCCCAGTGAGCCGTAAAGCTCGCTGAAGCTTGTGAAGAAGCGCACATAAAGGGAAAGCCCACCCGATCCCAGTAGCCATAATATGGTGGCCAACAGCGTGCCGTAGCTTAACCAGCTCCACTGCGCTGCTCGTCGATACGGCGCAAACCGATACAATAAGGCAATTAAAAAGCTCATGATGACCAATAACGCAGGCCAGCGCAGCCACTTAAATAGCTGATCAAAGGGAGGTTCCACGATTAATGCGTCGACCAGCACCGGTACGATAGCGATAAAGCCAAGCGATATAAGCGTCATGCCGATCAGCCCAAACGTCAGCAGTGTTAATACAACGCCACGAAGAAAGACGTTACGCCGCTCCTTTTCGCCATAAACCACATTGAGTCCCACCACGAGCACACCTACCCCTTTGGAGGCGATATACATCGCGACCAAAAGCCCCACAAGCACCGTCATCACGCTGCCTGATTCGGTACTTTCAACCACTGCCTGGGTCTGCTGGTCAATAAGGTCTGCCGCATCAGGCGGCATAAAGCGGCTTATCTCATAAAGCTGCCGACCCGCTTCAACCGGGTCGAACAGTAATCCCCACAGCGAGATCACTGCGGCAATGGTTGGAAATAGCGCTAACAGTGCGTAAAACGCAACGCCAGCGGCCAGCATGGTAAGACGGTCACGCTTGGCGGCGCGCAGCACGCGCCACACGATGTCAAACCAACCACGGCGCGTAATTTCATCTGGCTTCTCGGCATCCCGTCCCCGATGGTTCGGTGCATTCTCGTGGCTCATTATGCCCCTTCCCAGATTAGTAACAGTGCCAGTGTGATAGCGAGCGCCATCATCAAACCGCTCGTATGGTGCCGCATCCAGCCTTCCATGCCCGTTAGTTGAGTTAAGCGCCTCATTACCTGCTTTTCAATCAATAGAGTGATATCAACAGATGTCGATTTAGCATTCTTAAGCCACGCGCCGCTTAAGCGCAGCGCATTCACCACTGTGTAACCGAGCGGTGCATAAAGCCACCACAAATCACCGGCAGGTGGCGTGCCGATACGCAGGCGGCGCGTTAATAGCAAGCCAAACCCAATCATTAACACCCCAGCAGGTAGCGGCCACATCAGGCTAACCCATTCTTTCAGCGGTGGGATGGCAACGCTTGCCTCGGGAAGTGGCAGCCACACCGGGGTCATTAGCGCAGCGACCAATGTCGCAAGCCAGGCGCCCCACTGGCCCGGATGGCTACCGCCTGCGCTACGCTGCTGCCATTGGCGCCATAAGCTAACGCTTACCAGTGCTGACGTACCAATGGCTGCCCAGGTTAACAGTGTAATCAACTGCTCATGGTGCATCTCATACAGAGCGCTCTTCACGGTCCACTTGCTGATCAGGCCCGCGCCAAACGCCCCGGTAAGCGATAACGCGGGGAGTGCCAGCAATATCCACACGACCGCTAACGGCCAGCGAGGTAAGTGTTCACTAATACTGGTACCCATAAACAGCGCCCCTTTCGCCAGCGCGTGATGGGCAGCAAACAGCACAACGCCCGGTAACAGCAAAGGCCATACGTCTGGCGCTGCCAACCCCATGGCAATCATCGCGGTGAGCATGCCCATCTGGCTGATACTGGAGTAGGCAAGTATTGCTTTGGGATGACGCTGCCACACGCCATATAGCGCCGCTCCAAAAGCCGCGGCTAATCCCGCTATCAGGATTATTTCACCCAGACGGACTAGCGCTTCTGACATGGCGGGCTCCCCAAGGGGCAGTACATAAATCCAGCCGAGCAACCCTGCCTTGATCATCGCCCCGCTTAATACGGCGCTAGCCGGTGCCGGGGCAGCGGGATGCGCCAGCGGCAGCCACACATGCAGGCCGATGACACCCGCTTTAATGCCCAGCCCCAGCCACAGCAAGCCCGCCATCAGAGCGCCATGCTCGGCAGTGGCGATACCTTCACGCACGCCCTCCAACAACAGCGTTTCCGCACTGCCCGCCGCCCAAAGTAGGCCACCCAAAATCAAGTTTTCACCGATGACCGCCAGAATCAGATAGGCTTTCGCGCCCAGCTTCGCCTCAGGCGTGCCGTTATGTATTACCAGGGCGTAGGCGGCAAACGTCATCACCGCGAACCCCAGGTAAAAGCTGGCGATATCCTGAGCGATAATCAGCAAAACATTGCCCACAAACGTCAGCGGCCATAGCAGGGCCAGGCGCAGCAAGCGGCGTTCGGCGGCATGATCGCCCGTCTGAGCCTTTGCCTGCTCCTTGGCAAAGTAACCCCGGGCATGAAAGGCCGCGAAGCTCCAGAGCAGCGCCGTGAATGCCAGCCATGGGCGGCTAAGCGCGTTCAGTGACCACTGCCCGCCCAGCATCCAGGCATCGATTATCCACTGGGATTCGCCTGCGTAAGCTAGCAAGAGCGCGGGCCACGCCGCACTTAACCACCACCATGAGAAATAACGCCGCTGAACAGCGGGAGTACGATAGGCCTGCCATATCCCCAGCAGCATCACGCACAGCGGCCAGCAGAGTGCACTTACCAGCAGCAGCGTTATCATTGTAAATACTCCCCTACCGCTACCCGGGTTGCCCAGTCCAGCGGGCTAAACGGCAGCCCGGCAAGCAGCCCCGCGGCCAGACTGATCACCGCGGTAAACACCGCCGGCCAAAGCAGCCAACCATGGGTTTCCAAACGCCCCAGGCGCTGCTCGTTTGGCCAGCGGCCATGGCCATGGGCAGGCCCCACACGAAACCACAGGCGATACACAATCGGCAGAAAATAGGCCGCATTCAGCGCACTACTGGCAACAAGTACGGCAATGACCCAGTACATTTCAGCCTGAATGGCGCCAATACCCAAATACCATTTGGTGATAAACCCAGCGAAGGGGGGTAAACCAATCATGCCTAGCGCCCCCACCGTAAAGGCCAAGCTGGTAAGCGGCATGCGCTTACCAGCTCCGTCCATCTCATCAATACGGTGAATGCCCAGCTCTTCTGCATAGATGCCCGCACAGAAAAACAGCGTCACCTTCATAAGTCCCTGGTGCAACAAATGGGCAAGCGCACCGATCGTTCCAAAGGGGCCAAATAAGCTTACGCCAAGCACGATATACGACACCTGACTGATGGTAGAGAAGGCGAGCCGAGGCTTTAACTCGTGCTGAGCGATGGCCCGCACCGAGCCATAAATAATGGTAATACAGGCCGCCACGGCAAGGGCTGTGGTCACGCCCAGCTCAACGCTTAGCTCGATACCGTAAAGATCATAAATAACCCGCAAGATCCCAAAGGCGCCGGCTTTTACCACGGCTACCGCGTGCAGCAGCGCGCTGACCGGCGCAGGCGCCACCATCGCCCTGGGCAGCCAACCATGCAGCGGTACCATGGCGGCCTTCACGGCAAACCCGCCCACCAGCAGGGCGAAGATAAACGTGAGTAAAGTGCGGTGATCGCCCAGGTAGTCACCCAGGCCTCGTTCAGAGGCAAACGAATGCTCGCCCGTTACGCTATATAACAGCACCACGCCGAAAAGCAGCACGACACCGGCGGTCAAGGTATAGCGCAGATAAATCCGCCCCGCATTCAGGGCTTTATCAGTGCCCGAATGAACCACGAGCGGATAGGTGGAAAGCGTCAGCATTTCGTAGAAAATCAGAAAGGTAAACAGATTTCCCGCAAGCGCGATGCCTAACGTACTCGCCACACACAGGCTGAAGAAGCCAAAGAAGCGCTTACGATTCGCAGTGCCCTCTAGATACCCGATAGCGTAAACCGTCGTACACAGCCAAAGCAGTGACGACAGCCCGGCAAACATCACCCCCAGCGCATCAGCACGCAGGACAAAATCAATATTGCCCACTATCTGAAAACTGAAAATAGCCTCATCGCCCGCCACTACCCGCTGAATCATCAACGTGACCAGCGTGATTTTAATCACGGCGGCCAGCAAGTTAATGCTGGTACGCAGCCGCCTTGACTCTTCAGGTAGGGAGAAAATAATCACGGCGGCCAACAGGGAGGCGGCAATGGCCGTTAAAGGTAGCCAAGCGGCGTTCATAAGCTACCCCCATGGAGAAGTTCTAACGGAAAGTGAGCGAGCAGCCCCAAGACAAAGGCTGCCAATGCCAAACAAAGCGCGATGATATCCATACCCGGGGAAAGCGGCTGATAGTGGTGGCGCGGGGCAGTTTCCATAAAAGAGTAGCGGAAAAACCGAAAAACATACGCAGCCGTTAACAGCGTGCCGATTAATAGCGCGGCCACCGCCCACCACTGCTGGGATATCACCATGGCCTGCAACAGCAGCCATTTGGCCGTAAAGCCTGCGCTAGGCGGCAGCCCCATTAATGTGACCGAGGCAATGCCAAACACTAATAACGAAAGCGGCAGCTTGCGGCTACAGCCTGCCAGCCCCTTCAGCGTGGTTTCACCGGTTGCCAGAATCAAATTGCCGGCGGCCAGAAACATGGCGGCTTTGGCTAACGCATGACCCATTAACTGCAGCCAGAACCCTTCCCAGGCCAGCGCCTTGGCAAGTGGCCCAACGTTTGGGCCTAACAACAACGGAAATACCACCATCAGGTACCCAAGCTGGGCAACCGTTGATGAAGCCACCAGCGTTTTAAGCGACTCGGCGCGCCAGGCAATCAATCCGCCCCAAATAATCGCCAGCATCCCCATCCAGGCGACTAGGCGAGGCGCCCAAAAGGTATCCGGTAGCAAAATACTCCACAGCTGCAGCAACACAAACAGCGAAGCTTTAACCACCAGCCCTGCATGCAGCGCGCTTACCGGTGTCCAGGCACTGGCATGCACCGGGGAAAGCCAGGCGTGCAGCGGAAACAAGGCAGCCTTTAAGGCAAGCCCGCCACCGATCAACGCCGCTGCCACCCAGGTAACCGGGCCTGGTTCAACCACCTGCGCAAGCCCGGCTAAATCAACTTGCCCCCAGTAGCCCAGCAGCAGCGCCACCCCTAATAAATAGGCAAGCGACCCCACCAGGGTGAGCAGTAAATAGCGCATGCTGGCAAAAAGCGCTGGCGTCTTACCTGACAATAACAGCATGCCGACGGCTGCCAACCCCATCAGCTCCAATGCGAGGTAGAGCGTAATAAGGTCGGTCGCCAGCCAAACCAATGAAAGCGCGCTGACTACCACGCCCATCAGCGGCCACAGCCAGCGGGCTAGGCGTTCCGGCGGCGAAACGCTCAGCAGGCCAGGCGTATAGAGTGCCGATGCCGCGCCCAGCCATTGCGTCAAGAGTAACAGCAGTATGCTTACCCCATTAAGGCGCAGTCCAATGCTGACTCCCAGCACCTCCTCTTGCCAACGCAGCAACCCTATCTGCGTAAAGTCGATCAATAATAAAAGCCCAGACACCAGCAGTGGAGCACACGCCAGGGCCACTACCCACATGCGCTTTGGAGGCCATACCGCCGCCAAACCACCCAATACAAGCGGCAGGCACAAGGCAATGGCCAACGCCCAGTGGCTGGTTAACAGCGGCTCAAACGTGCTGTCTGTTAGACCAAATCGCCACATCATTGCTTCGACTCCTGAGGCTCGCTGGCACCCAGTAACGCCGCTGGCCCTTCGCGCAGATAGAGCGTTCGAATCAACAAGGCGCTCAGCAAGGAGCCAAGCCAAGCGACCACCAGCCCAATGGTAATAAACGCTTGGCCTTGCACGCTCGTGCCCGCCATCCCCGCCAAGAGTAAAAACACACCGGAACCCATCACATTAAACGCCAGCAGACGGCGTAATAAATGCCGATGCCAGGCAAAAGCGCCCATCGCGGTGGCAACGATCACCACACCAACGAACAGCAATGGATGCTCAAGCGGGGAATAAACCATAGCGGGGAGTACAAAGCGGATGACTGTGCCAA
This sequence comes from Halomonas sp. AOP43-A1-21, assembly GCF_052376775.1. Lineage (NCBI taxonomy): Bacteria > Pseudomonadati > Pseudomonadota > Gammaproteobacteria > Oceanospirillales > Halomonadaceae > Halomonas > Halomonas sp. AOP43-A1-21. The sequence goes on from NZ_JBQSWC010000024.1 coordinate 26,807, forward strand.
CCATGACGCACCAGGCAAGCGCCAACAGCGTGCGAGTCATGCCCCGTGTCAGCGACTCTTTAAAGTGATCATAGCGCGGTAAAGCAGACGAGTTGGTGGAAAAGATGCCTAACGCGTAAAAAAAGCAGGGTACGGTGAGTAGCGCGCCAATGATTGCTTCTGCAATTGCTAGCCAAGGCGCGCCTAATGTCAGCCAGGCCAGCGCCATGCTCAGGGTAAACACCCCAAAGCAGCAGCAGGCACGCACCAAGTGGCGATCAAATAAACACAACAGCGCTGCTGTCAGAAGACAAAGCGCTAATAGAACTTCTATAACATCAAGGGACGCTATCACTGCCTTTGCTATCCTTGCACCGGCTTTTCGATAGGTTACTGTGCCTGCCTTTTGATCACTTGTCGACGCAGCCTTACGCTAAACGCTCACTTAGCCAGCGGCCAATATCGCCTACCTGCTGGGGGCAAAGCGCGTGAGCCATCGGGTACTGACGGTAGTTAGCTGCGTAGCCCTGCGTCTTGAGCCGCTCAAGCGCTGCACGGCCTAAACTCTCCGCCACGATCGGGTCAAAGTTGCCGTGATGCACTTCGATAGGAATGTGCTGGTTCGCCTCGCTGGCTTCAATGCTGTCCGCGGTGGCAAAGTAGGTCGACATTGCCAACAGCCCGCCTAACGGCAGCGGAAACGATAACGCCGCCTGATAGGCAACCGCTCCACCCTGAGAGAAACCCGCCACGATAATCCGCTGGCTGTCGATACCTTGATCGATCTGTTCCTGAATCAGCGCCTGAATACGTTCAGCAGAGCGTTTGAGCTGAGCTTCATCCACCCTACGGCCTAAATCCATGGCTAATATATCGTACCAGGCAGGCATAACCATCCCGCCGTTAACGGTGACCGGCAGCCGAGGCGCGTGAGGCATGATAAAACGCACGCTGGCATCCTTGGGAAGGTTAAGCGCGGGTACCAGCGGCTCGAAATCATGCCCATCAGCGCCCAAGCCATGAATAATAAACACGCAGGCATCGGCGGGCTGCCCATTTTGCGGTTCAATAATCAGTTCGCCAGGTTCGGTCATGTTACTTGTCCTTACGTATTAATTAAAAAAGCACCCTAGCGCAAACCGGCAGTGGCGGCGAGCACTTGCGCTTAAAAGGGCTATATCCGAGCTTAAAAGGGCCACACCAAGGGAATCAGGGCCAGCGCGATTGCCCCGGTAATGACGTTTAAACCACCGCCTACGCGTAGAAAATCACTGATACGATAGCCGCCGGGGCCATACACCATCAAATTGGTTTGATAGCCGATCGGGGTTAAAAAGCTGGCCGAAGCGGCAAACATAACAGCGACCACATACGGCATGGGGTTTACTCCCAGGCTCTCGGCGGCGGCCATCACCACAGGGAAGATAATCACGGCAGCGCCGTTATTGGTCACCAGCTCAGTCAATAGCGCGACCACACAGTAAGTGCCTATCAAGAGCAGCCACGGATTACCGCCCACAATATTCAAAACGCCACCGGCAATAGCGTCAGCCGCTCCCGAACTTTGCAGCGCCGCCCCTACCCCGAACGATGCAGCAATAGTTAAAAGCACCTGACTATCCAGCCCGCGCTTGGCCGCTTCTACCGAGCAGCAGCCAGTAACAAGCGCCAGTGCCGCGCCCAGCATGGCGGCATTTAGCATGCTCACCACGCCGAATGCCGCCAGCAGCACCGCACCTAATAAAATTCCCCAGGCCAGCGGCGCCTTTTCATGAACCGGCCGTGCAGAGCCGTTCAACTCACTGATCAGCAGGAAGTCTTTTGACTGTCGATGACGCTCGATAAACGGCGGGCGAGCTTCCAACAGCAGCACGTCAGCAGACTGCAAACGCACCTGCCCAAGGTTACCGGTGACCCTTTCGCCGCCTCGGCAAATCGCCAGTACGGCCGCCCCGTAAAGCGTTCTAAAGCGCCCGTCGCGAATGCGCTGACCGATAAACTGACACTGGTTGGAGACTACGGCCTCGACCAGGCGGCGTTCTTTAAACTCTTTTTCCAGGCTTGAAGCGCTATCGCGCGAGGGTATCAGGCCACGAATCTGCTGAAGCTCCACGGCGGCATCGCTGGTACCGGCAAACACCAACCGGTCGCCGCCCTTTAACTGCTCCCCGGGCCCCACGACGCTTACCACGTTGCCATCGCGCTCGATTTCAACCAGAAAAAGCTCTTGGAGATGGCGCAAGCCTGCTTCTTCGACCGTGCGATTGACCAGGACGCCCTCCCGATCGACTTCCATTTCAATGGTGAACTCACGCGGATTGGCAAAGGCATTCCCCAAGCCCTCACGGGCAGGCAGCAGGCGTGGCCCTAACAGGATCAGGTAAGTCAGCCCCACCACGGCCACGGGGATCCCCACCCAGGCAAGATCAAACAGCCCCATGGTCAAATCAGGATAGCGATCAACCAGCAGCCCATGCACGACCAAGTTGGTGCTGGTACCGAACAGCGTAATAGTGCCGCCCAGAATGGAGGCAAAGCTTAACGGCATGAGTAGCCGTTGAGGTGAGCGCCGCAGCCGACGGCTCCAGCTCATCACGGCCGGTATGTAGGTAGCGACTACGGGCGTGTTATTCAAGAAACCGCTTAACGAGGCAACCGGTAACAGGAGCCGAACCAGGGCGCCGCGCTCGCTTTTCGGCCGCCCCAGAACATAACGAATAATCAGATCGATGCCGCCCGTTTCGCGGATGCTGGCCACCAGCACATACATAAAGGCGACCGTGAACAGACCGCTATTGGAAAAGCCGCTTAACGCCTGGGCGGGATCAATCACCCCCAGCGTCATCAGTAGAATAACGGCACCCAGCAGAATAATATCCGGCCCTAACCGCGATACGCTCATTAATGGAAAAATAGTGATAACAACAGCGATCGCAATCCAAGCATCCAGCGTCATAACGCAGCATCCCTAACAAAAAAGCATGCGCTATTGTGACGCCAACCTCATATTCTAAAAAGTTATTTTTAGAAACATTTAAATATCGAAATAGAATAAAAAGTTTTTCTTTGCCACACAAAAAACCCCGCACATGGCGGGGTCTTAAGCCAACTAGCGTTAACCGCTAGCTGCAAACATCAATAGTGAAACTTAGTTCACAACTTTGATGTTAGAAGCCTGAAGGCCTTTTTTACCCTGAGTGACGTCGAAGGAAACCTTCTGGCCGTCTTGCAGAGTTTTGAAACCGTCAGCTTGAATTTCGGAGAAGTGCGCGAACAGGTCGTCGCCATTGTCGTCCGGAGAAATGAAGCCGAAACCTTTAGTGTCGTTAAACCACTTAACGGTACCAGTTGCCATGATCGAAATCCTCGATGTAGCTTAATGTAAAGCCGGGAAATACCCGAATTGCAGTGGGTAGAACAAGAAACTTTCACCAGACTCACGCTTAGGCGTTCGATACTGCTGACAACGTTCGACTTGCTAACCAACTGCGTGAAGCATGCGCTTAACTCAGCCGCACGTCAACACTATGCTGAAAAAAAAACTTTATGCAACAATTTTTATTCTAAATCTCATTTAATATCCATTTAGCCGCTTTTTCGGCGATCATCAGGGTCGGAGAATTGGTGTTTCCGCTGGTAATCGTCGGCATGACTCCCGCATCAGCAACGCGTAGTCCCTTGATTCCATGCACTCTTAATTTTGCATCTACCACAGCCAAGGGATCATCTGCACGGCCCATTTTTGTAGTGCCTACCGGATGGAAGATAGTCGTGCCAATATCGCCGGCCAGACGCGTCAGTTCGTCATCGCTTTGATACGCAGGGCCAGGCTTCACTTCCTCCGGCGCGTATTTGGCAAACGCGGGCTGTTCGGCAATCCGGCGAGTCATTCTGAGCGAATCTGCGGCTACCTTGCGGTCTTCAGGCGTACTTAAATAGTTGGGCGCAATTGCCGGGGCCTGGGAAGGGTTGCGGCTTTTTAAACGCACCGTTCCGCGGCTGGTGGGATTTAAGTTGCATACACTGGCGGTAATGGCCGGATAAGGATGCAGCGGCTGCCCGAACGCCTCAAGACTTAATGGCTGAACGTGGTACTGAATATTAGCGTACTCATACTCGTTAGAACTGCGGGTAAAAGCGCCAAGTTGTGACGGCGCCATGCTCATGGGTCCAGTACGCTTGCATAAATACTCCCAGCCAATACCTGCCTTACCCAGCAAAGTGCCTGCTACAGCATTAAGCGTTTTTGCATTGGTGACACGATACACTGAGCGGATCTGGAGATGATCTTGCAGATTCTCACCTACCCCCGGCAGGTCATGCACCACCTCAATGGCGTGCTCTTCAAGATGCGCTTTAGGCCCGATACCCGATAGCTGCAAAATATGCGGCGAGCCAATGGCACCAGCGCACAAAATTACTTCTTTGCTGGCGCGGGCGTTCAGGTTTTTACCGCGCTGGGTAACGTCTACTCCTTTACAGCGTGGGCTGCCCTGATCATTTTCAAAGCAGAGCCGATTCACCTGGGTAGAGTGCCAAAGCGTCAGGTTTTTACGTTTAAGCGCGGGGCGCAAAAACGCCTTGGCCGTGTTCCAACGCCAACCATTGCGCTGGTTTACTTCAAAGTAGGCAACGCCTTCATTATTGCCGCGGTTAAAATCCTGGGTGCGGGGTATACCAGCCTGCACGGCCGCCTCGGCAAAATCGTCCAGCACATCCCATTTCAAGCGCTGCTTTTCAACCCGCCACTCACCGCCATCGCCGTGAAAGTCGCGCTGCTCGGCATCCGCATCGCCTCCTTCATCCAGCCGGTAGTGGCTTTCATGCTGCATAAAGTCCGGCAGGCAGTTCTCCCATCGCCAGTCATCATCACCCACGAATTCTGCCCAGTGGTTGTAATCGCGCGCCTGGCCGCGCATATAAATCATGCCGTTGATACTCGAACAGCCGCCCAGGGTTTTACCGCGCGGGTAAATCAGCGAGCGGCCGTTCAAGCCCTGCTCGGGTTCGGTACGAAACAGCCAGTCGGTGCGCGGGTTATTAATGCAGTACAGATACCCCACCGGAATATGGATCCAGTGATAGTTGTCGCGCCCGCCCGCCTCGATCAGCAGCACCCGATTATTCGGGTCGGCGCTTAACCGGTTGGCCATCAGGCACCCTGCGGTGCCTGCGCCTATCACGATGTAGTCAAATGCCAAGGTTTGTTGTTGTGTCATTTGCCTTGCTCCGCATCAACTTATTACTGCTTATTTATTACTTGGCAGTTGGCATCACAAACTCAGCCCCGTTATCGATCGACTCTGACCAGCGCTGCATAATCGACTTCTGCTTGGTATAAAAACGTACGCCCTCCTCACCGTAGGCGTGGGTATCGCCGAACAATGAACGCTTCCAACCACCAAAGCCATGCCACGCCATCGGCACCGGAATAGGTACATTGATCCCCACCATGCCGACCTGAATGCGGCGCCCAAACTCTCTTGCCACGCTGCCGCTTTCGGTAAAGCAGCTAACGCCATTGCCGAATTCGTGATCGTTGATTAACTGAATGGCCGTGGCGATATCCGGCACGCGCACACATACCAATACCGGGCCAAAGATCTCTTCTTTATAGATCGTCATTTCCGGCATGACGTGATCGAAGAGCGTTCCGCCCATCCAGAAGCCGTCGGCACAGTCATCACCTGCCTGGGCGGTATCAAAGCTGCGGCCATCCACAACCAGCTCAGCGCCTTCCGCTACGCCTTTTTCGATATAGCCGGTAATACGTTGGAGGGCCTGGCGCGTTACGATCGGCCCCATTTCGGCGTCCTGCTGCATGCCATCTTTTACTTTTAGCGTTTTGGCACGCTCGGCAAGCTTGGCCACCACGCTATCGGCCACGTCGCCAACCAGTACCGCCACGCTAATCGCCATGCAGCGTTCGCCCGCCGAGCCGTAGGCAGCGCCGATTAATGCATCCACCGCTTTATCGAGATGCGCATCGGGCATGACGACCATATGGTTTTTCGCCCCGCCCAGCGCCTGTACCCGCTTGCCGTGTTTGGCACCCCGCTCATAAATCAGGTTGGCAATTGGTGTAGAGCCGACAAACGAGAGCGCTTTTACCTCGGGGTGATCGATTAAGGCTTCGACAGCTTCTTTCCCCCCCTGCACCACATTAAACACGCCATCGGGTAAACCGGCCTGCTTTAGAAGATCTGCCAGCATTAATGAAGCGCTAGGGTCGAGCGGGCTGGGCTTGAGAATAAAGGTGTTACCCGTGGCGATGGCGATTGGGAACATCCACATCGGCACCATCACCGGGAAGTTAAACGGCGTGATACCCGCCACAACGCCAAGCGGTTGGCGGACAGTCCAGTTATCGATACCGGTACTCACCTGCTCGGTGTAGTCACCTTTAAGCAGTTGGGGGATGCCGCAGGCAAACTCGACAATATCGATTCCACGCGCCACCTCGCCCTGAGCATCGGTAAATACCTTGCCATGCTCCTGGGTAATCGCCTCGGCCAAGGCATCTTTATGGGTATTCAATAATTCCAGAAACTTGAATAACACCCGGGCCCGGCGAATGGGAGGCGTATCGGCCCACACAGGAAACGCTGCACTGGCTGCTTTTACGGCCGCATCCACATCGCTTGACGACGCTAGGGTAACGCGGCCGGTTACTTGGCCGGTGGCCGGATTGAACACATCCTGAGCATCGCCTGCGCTCCCGTCGCTGACTTGGCCATTAATAAAGTGCTGAATTGCTGTTGTTGTCATCACGGCTACCTTTATAAGCAGAGCAAATTAGATCTCCCCAGACTAGCGTGATTGCTTCTGCAAGCAATTGAGTAAATTTAAATTGGGATATAAGCTCTGCTAATAACAAAATAATAACGAGGAGGCGATATGCACGAATATGCGACGCTACGGGCATTTGTGACTGTGGCCCGGCTAGGCAGCGTCTCACGCGCGGCGGAACAGTTGCACCTTACCCAGCCGGCTATCAGTCTAAAGTTGAAGCAGCTTCAGCTAAATCTGGGGCTTACGTTGTTTGAACGCCGCTCACAGGGCTTAGCGTTAACCTCCGATGGCCATGCCCTCCTCCCCTCTGCCGAGAAAGCCCTGGCCAGCGCCTATGCTTTTGAGCAAACGGCCAATACCCTGCACAGCACACCAAGAGGCAAGCTCAAGATAGGTACAATTGTCGACCCGGAATTTATTCGCCTGGGCGCTTTTTTGCGCCGCTTAATGACACAGGCACCGCAGCTTGAAACCGAGCTTCATCACGGAATGAGCGGCAGTACGTTAAGACGTGTTGAGCAAGGTGATCTGGATGTAGGGTTTTATCTGGCGCCGCCCGGCCTGGGTACCAACCATGAAGCGCTTGCTTGGCGCGAGTTGACTCATTTTCACTATTATGTTGTTGCCCCAATGGGCTGGGATGCCCAGTTGGCCGATACACGTTGGGAAGCCTTGGCCCGGTTGCCCTGGATCGTCACGCCCGAGGACTCGGCCCATCACCGCCTTTTACACCACGCGCTTGCCAGCAGTGACGCCACGCCCAACCGCGTTGCCAAAGTCGATCAAGAAGCCTGCATGCTCGATTTAGTCCGCGCGGGCGTTGGCTTGAGCCTGGCACGCGACGCTCTGGCCATGACCGAGCGTCAGGAAAGCGGCCTTGTCGTTGCCAATGATATTCGCCTGCCTTGCGCACTTAGCCTGATCTGGCGTAAAGACCGCGCAGAAGAACCAACCATTGATGCAGCTCTACGTACGCTGGGCGAAGTATGGCCCTCTCTTTAAGTACTGGCTTTAAAAAGCGGGGCTGGGCCATTAGCGATAAATACGTCACGCAACAATTGATATAGAGCTTGCTAGCTTTTTATTAGCGCTTTCCGAACTCTTTAAAAATGTTACTGCCCCACTATTACGCATAAAGGCTGATTGTCTACTAAGGTAGATAGCCACCTTGATTAGACCAGTCGGTTTTAACCGATATGGACATTGAAGCGTTGATCTAACGATACGCGTTGATCTAAAGATAGGAGATCTTATGAGCAACAGCATCACGACCATTAACCCGACTACCGGTGAATCGCTAAATACCTATACGCTGATGGATTCCAGCCAGGCGAAGCAGGTTGTCGAAGCAAGCCATCAGGCATTTCTTGAATGGCGTTTAAAATCTCTTGAGCAGCGCGCCAAGGTCGTTAAAGCGATCGGCGAAGCGTTAAACGCCCATAAAGATGAACTGGCCGATCTAATGGTCAAAGAAATGGGCAAACCACCTGAGCAAGCCCGCCAGGAAGTTGACCTCTGTGCTGGAATCTGCGACTACACGGCAGAGAACGGCCCGACGAAACTGGCCGATGAAGAGCGCAAGCCCGGCAATGGCGAGCGCGGTTTTATTACCTACTCGCCGATGGGCGTTATTTACGGCATCCAGCCGTGGAACTTCCCGGCGTATCAAGTCGTACGCTACTCAATCGCCAATATCATGGCGGGCAACAGCGTACTGCTAAAACATGCTGAAAACGTGACCGGCAGCGGCCTGTTGCTTGAAAAGATTTACCGCGAGGCGGGCCTGCCTGAAAACGTCTTCCGCACGCTGGTCATATCCCACGATACGTCTGATGAAGTGATCGCTCACAAAGCCGTACGCGGTGTGACGCTCACGGGCAGCGACGGCGCAGGCCGTAAAGTGGCGGCCAAGGCAGCTGAGTATTTGAAAAAGACCGTGCTGGAGCTGGGCTCTAACGACGCCTTTTTGGTACTCGATGACGCCGATCTTGAGGTCGCGGTTAATACCTGCGTTCAGGGCCGGATATTCAACGGCGGCCAAACCTGTGTGGCGGCCAAGCGCTTTGTGGTCACAGATGCCAATTACGAAGCCTTTAAAGAGCGCTTCGTAGAGAAAATGAAATCGTTAAAAGTGGGTGATCCGAACGCTAGCGATACCGATCTTGGCCCGATGGCGCGCGTGGATTTGCGCGATGCGCTGCACGAACAGGTGGAGCAGAGTGTCAGCAAAGGCGCCAAAATACTCTGCGGCGGCGAAAAGCCAACCGGTAAAGGTGCTTTCTATCCGGTGACCGTGCTGGATAACGTCACCCCAGGCCAGCCCGCCTACGATGACGAACTGTTTGGCCCGGTGGCAGCACTGATTCGTGCCAAGGACGATGAAGACGCCATGCGCATCGCCAACGACAGCCGTTACGGCCTGGGCGGCGGAATCATCTCCAAAGATACCAAGCGTGCCACGGAGCTTGCCAGCAAGTACTTCGATACCGGTATGGTGTTTATCAATGGCTTTGGTGTTGCCACCCCGGAAATGCCGTTTGGCGGGGTCAAGGACTCAGGCTATGGGCGCGAACACGGCGGCTTTGGTATGCACGAATTCGTCAATGCGAAATCCGTTATTGTCGTTCAGGAATAATCGGTAACGCCGTTTAGGCGATTGCCACCGGTAAAAATGAAGCGCCGCCAGCACCCTGGCGGCGCTTTTAATGTGAAAATGAAAATGCTATCAGCCCGCCTGCTGAGCCTGATGCTCAAGCTCTTGGGTGACCTCTGGAGTAAGCTTTAACGCCTGTGCCAGCTGATCCAACCAGGCGCGCTCCATGGGGTTCTGGTCATCAGTTACCGCAACACTCATTAAATACATTTCCCGGGCGGCCTGGGGCGAGTCGGCTTCACGGGCAAGCGCTTCAGCATCCAGTGGAGCCTTTAGCTGTCTTTCGACCCAGTTATGCATCTCCTGATCGGCCCCTAGCGCATCAATCTGCTCAGTAATCAGCACCTGTTCCTGCTCATCAATATGCCCGTCAGCGCGGGCCGCCATTATCATGGCCTGCAATAGCTCAAGGCTACGGCGCTCTTGAATCTCGCCGCTTAATACATCAACGCGCTCGCCTTCTGCTTCACTGCTGGTGGCTGGCTGGTTTTTAGCCGCCTGTGAATTCTGCCAGGCCTTCCAGGCCAACATGCCAACACCTGCAATAGCACCATACTTGAGCGCTTTACCGCCCATGCTACGGCCACGTTTGGAGCCGACCAGCATGCCCATGGCGCCACCGCCCAAAAGGCTCTTAACATCAAAACCACTAGAGGAGCTACCACCCTGGCTGCTGCCACCTAACTGTTTAGAAAGCCCACCGAGGATGCCTTTAACATCGACACCACTGCCGCTTTTCTGACTACCGCCAGCTTGCTGCATAAGCTGCTGAAGAATTTTACTTGCGTTCATCCCTGTACTCCTTGAGCTGATAGACAGAACTGAGTTTAGTGCACTTAAAACGCTATAAAACGCCTTGTACTTGCACCGTGCTGCCTTGGCGGCTGGCACGTACCTCTATACGAACCGGCATTTGCTCTTTGAGTTCGCTGACATGCGAAATAATTCCAATCATGCGCCCGCCCATTTGCAGCTCGCTCAGCATGGCGATGGCTTGATCAAGGGCATCCTGGTCCAGGCTGCCAAAGCCTTCATCAATAAATAGCGTATCGAGCTGAATGCCCCCCGCATACGCCTGCACCACATCTGAAAGTCCCAGTGCCAGTGCCAATGCGGCCATAAACGATTCACCGCCCGAAAGCGTCGCAACGGGCCGATTTTTACCGGTATAGGTATCAGCAACATCAAGCTCCAAACCAGACGCCTTATTACCCTTGGAAGGGTCTTCACGGCGTACCAGCTGATAACGCCCCCGGCTCATCCGCACCAGCCGCTCGGATGCCTGAATAAGTACGTCGTCCAACAGTACCCCAAGCACAAAACGCTGCAGGCTAATGCGATGCCCGGTGCGTCCATTGGCAATCTCGCTCAGCGTTCCCCACAGCCGATACTCGGCTTCAAGCTCCGCCTCGGCAGCGTGGGCAGCCTTGAGCTTTTGCTGAGTGGCGGTTAGCTGAGTAATTCGCGCCGTCAAGCGCTGGTAGGTTTGATCGCAAACCTGCTCATGCGCCTGCGCGGCAGTCACTTGCTCAGCCAAGGCTGTCAAATCAGGCGGCGTTAGCCCCTCAAGGCGTGCCTGGCTTGCCTCAAGCTGACCATCCAGCTTGGCCAATGCCTGCTGAAAGTGGGTAACGCTTTCAATTAGCGCTTGACGCTCAGGCGCTTCCAGTCGGGCCTGAAGAAAGTCAGTGTCGCTGTCGAAAGCGCTACCGCTTAGCGCCAGCTGCCATTCGTTTTGGGCCGTGCTTAGCGCCTGAGTAGCGGCGCCAGCGCGCTGAACAATATCTGACAACGTGGTTTCAGCGCGGGCCAGCGCCGTTTGTGCGTGATGAGCACTCTCCTGAGCAGATTGCCACGCCGCCTCAGACTGCTGAATATCACCTTGCACTCGGCGAAGCTCTGCTTGCAGCGCTTCAAGTGACCCATGCGTCTCGGGCAACGTCCTGCGCAGCTGTTCACACTGGGCTTCCAACTGATGGCAGTGCTTTTGGGCGGCCTCTAACTCAGGCTGTTGAGACTTTATCTGGCTATCCAGCGCTTTCCATTCACTGCGCTGTTGTTCAAGCGTACGTTCCTGCGACGCAAGCTCTTGGGTAAGCACTTGATAGCGTTCAACATGCTGCTGGCTCTCCTGGCAGGCAGCCTCCAGCGCGCTTAACGATTTGGTGCTCCACTCGCCAAGCGTATGGCGCAAGTACTCGCTCTGCTCATCGTTATACTTAAGCTGTTGGGCCAAACGCTGCTGCAACTGTTGAGCCTGCATCAGCGCTTGGTGCGCCTGTTCATGCTCCGTGCGTGCTCGCTTCACATCCGCTTGGGTAACGGGGGGCTGTTCCTGTATGGCGGGCGCGGGGTGCTCACAGCTGCCGCACACCGGGCAAGGCTGCTGGGTTTGCAGCCGAGCGGCGAGTAACGCGGCCTGGCCATGATGCCAGTGCATCTCCTGTTCTGTGGCGCGACGCTTATAGCGTTCAACCGCTTGCTGATGATGCTCAATATCGCTTGCCGCCTGAGCCACTTGCTCAGCCAAGGCAGTGCGCTGGGATTCAAGCCCGGCCAGTGATTTCCGCTGCGCGTGCAGCGCCTGACGGCTTTTTAATACCTCACCGCAGCCCGCGAGGTTATTGCGCTCTATCTGTTCCGCTTTTAGCTTGGCGGCAAGCGCCTCGCCCTGCTCAGCGATGGTGTTGCGCTGCTGCGTTTGTTGGTCAAGCTTTTGATGCAGGCTTTGCCATGTTTGTTGCGCCTGCTGCAGCGACTGCTCTACACCAGTGAGCGCCTGAAACTGCTCCAATGCTTGCTGTAAACGACCCGCCTGTTCACGGCGTTCCGGCAACTGCTGGTAGCGGGTTTGTGCCTGGTGTAACGCTTGCTGAGCGTGTTGATGCGTCGCCTGCTGTTTTTCGACGGCCGTTTGAGCCTGAACGCTTTCTTGCTGAGTAGCGCGTGCCGTTTGCTGCGCCGTTTGCACGCGGTGAAAGGATTCGGCCAGCGCCTGGGTCTGTTCATGGGCGCTTAGGCGCTGCTGAGCGCGTTCTATTTCTGGCTGTTGGTGTAGCAGCTGGTTTTTTTCTGCGCCCAGAGCCGCATGGCGATCAAAAAGCGCTTGGCACTCCTGCCCTTGTCGCTCGGCAGCCTCTGCCTGTTCACGCTGCTGTTTGGCAATGGCTAACGCCTGTTCCGCAGCCTGATGCTCTGGCGCCAGCGTTTCCAGCGCTTCAATAAGCGCTGCTTCGCTTTCACTATCGCTTGCATCCAGAATGCCCTGCACGCGGTGCTGGTGATCTTTCACCGCCCGCTCTATTTGATTGGCCTGCGTGCGCAGATGCTCTTCAATGCGTTGAAAAATTTGGGTTTGAAATAGCTGGGAAAAAATCTTTTCGCGATCTTTCGACTCCGCCAGCAGCAGCTCTCTGAATTTTCCCTGGGGCAGCACCATTACCTGACGAAACTGGCTGGCATCCAACCCCAGCAGTGCCTGCACTTGAGCGGTAGCATCGTTAACGCTACGCGCGACGAGGCACTGATTTTCCTTCCCCTCAGCGGTTATCCGCCACAGCTGGGCTTCCGCATTTTGCGTCGTCGTCCCTTCGCCTCGCGCCTTGGGGCGTTCCTGCTGAGGCACGCGACGCACCCGATAGCTCTCTCCACGCAGGTAAAAATCCAGCGTTACTTCGGTTAGCAACGTATCCGCGGCCTGGTCGCAGCGCATCTGGGTGCCCGAGCGCTCTTCCCCCGTGGTCTGGCCATAAAGCGCGAAGCAGATGGCGTCCAGAATCGAGCTTTTTCCGGCGCCTGTCGGGCCGTTGATCAAAAACAGCGGGCTTCTACCCAGCTGAGCAAAGTTGATGCTCTCCTCTGCCGCAAAGGGGCCGAAAGCCTGCATGGTGAGTACGAGTGGCGTCATGGCTGGCCCTCTTCATCGCGGCTGAGGGAAGTAATCAAATCACTCATGGCGCGCGCCTGGTCAGCGCTCATGGTGTCACCGCTGGTTTGTTCGAAGAAGTCGCTGAACATGTCCAAGGCATTAAAGCGCAGCCGTTCGCGGTCCAGCTGCTGACGCTGTTCCCCACCCAGCATGCCAGGCTTTTCGAGATGCAAAACGTTAGGGTAAACCGCGCGCAGCTTGCCCATGGGGTCTAAAATGGCGTGGCGGTCGGTTAGTCTAACCAGCAAATAATCATCGGCACGTGAGTCCTCGCGCCCTTGCCGCAACAGCTCATCAAGCTCGCCTTCCAGCACGCGCACTTCACGCCTGGGCACCAGCGGGCGATGCTCAATGCCGGTAATGCCCTCTTTACCTATATCCACAAGCGTAACGCCTTTACGCTGCCGGGCTTCGGAAAAACTGTATTTAAGCAGTGAACCGCTGTAGCGAATATGCTCGCCGCCGCGGTATTGCGGACCATGTAAGTGACCAAGCGCGACATAGTCAAAGCCCTGCATGGGCTCCCAGGCAACGCTTTCTGCACCGCCCAGGGTTAACGGGCGCTCGGAATCAGACGCGCTGCCGCCATCTACAAAGCAGTGGCTCATCAGTATGGTCGGGCGGGTAGCATGGCGCTTTCCATCAATACGCTTTAGCAGGTAACGGTGGGCGCTATCAAAGTCGCGGACCAGCTCACCGAACTGGCTGCGTACGTATTCCGGGTCGGCGTAAGGCACGCCAAAAATATCCACCTCGACGCCGTTGATGGCGAGCGTAATAGGGGTATCGCATGCGCTCAAGTCAGAAAGAATATGCAGCCCAGCCTGACGCAGATGGCGTGCGCCAAAGCCCAAGCGCTCGGCACCGTCGTGGTTGCCGGAAATCATCACTACCGGCAAGCCACGCGCTTGGCAAAGCTCACCCAGCACATCATCGAGTAGCGTGACGGCCGCGGCAGGCGGCACCGAGCGGTCATAGATATCGCCTGCAATCAGCACAGCGTCTACGCCTTCGCGGTCAACGATCTCGATCAGCTGGTTTAGAACGTGGCGCTGGTCTTCAAGCAGTGAGATGTTGTGAAACAACCTTCCCAAGTGCCAGTCGGCGGTGTGGAGTAGACGCATAGCAGGCTCAACAGCAGGTTAGGTGGTAGCATCATAACAACCTAACCTGACGGCGTTTAGCCTTTACTGGTGAGAAACACTCAAGGGGTCTTGGGCAGCTGGCGTTTATGCTCAGTGCGGGTATAGGTGTCAATAATGGTGGTGTACGCCTCATCACTGATGGCATCGCCGACCAGGAAGGCATCAATATCGACATAAGTTACGCCTAGCGCTACTTCATCCGCCAGCTGGGGTTTGAGCGTTTCCAGATCAGCGGTGGGCTGCTTTTCAACCAAAGCGGCGGGGGCGCCCAGCGCCGCACCGACTTCACGAACCTGGCTTTTGGTTAGCCCGGTGAGTGGCGCAACGTCACAGGCACCGTCGCCATATTTGGTAAAAAAGCCCATTAGTGCTTCGGCGGCTTGATCCGTGCCGACCACCAGGCCGCTTCGCGCTCCCGCCGCCGCATATTGCGTCACCATACGCTGGCGCGCCTTGATATTGCCCAACACAAAATCGCGGTGAGCGTCGTCTCTAAACGTTAGCCCGCCCTCTTCCAGTGCGGCCAGAAGGGCATCGCTTGCCGGTTTAACGTTAACACTCAGCACATGGTCGGGGTCGATAAACGACAGCGCCTTCTGCGCATCGTCTTCATCCTGCTGGGTACCATAAGGCAGCCGCATTGCGTAAAAAGAAGCATCTACACCCTGCTCACGCGCCCTATTAACCGCCAGCTGCGCCAAACGGCCGCCTACCGTGGAATCCACACCGCCGCTAATGCCCAATACGAGCGCGTGCTGCCCTGTATCGATCATTTGACGACATAAGAAATCAACGCGCTTATCAACCTCTTGCTGAGGGTCAATACGCGGCTTTACCTGTAAAGTCGTTTGAATATGCGATTGGGTTGCCTGTCGATCTACCATCTTGGCCTCCTTGCGGGTCGAACGTTAATCCATAGCGGATAGCGTATGATTCAGGCTAGAGCAGAAATGGATTCGGTTCTACTCATCCAGTGGTGCGCTACCTTCCAGTACACTGCTGTGATGTCGAGGAATACACTCCAATGCATAGTGCGCGGCGGCTAGGCGTACCTCGTTACGATCACCGGAAAAGCGGCGCGTCTCAGTGATCATGTAAACCTTGTGGTCGTGGCGAAATGCCCAGGCAAAACATACCGTACCCACGGGAATATCATCATGCGGCTCAGGGCCTGCAATGCCAGTGTTGGCCACGGTGACGTTGGCATCGTTATTATTAAGTGCGCCCAAAGCCATTTCTCGGGACGTTTCTTCACTGGTAAGTCCGTACGTATCAACCGTATCGAAACTGACCGATAAGTAGCGATTTTTCGCTTCCGGTGAATAAACTGCCAGGCCGCAATCAATGCATTGGCCACTGCCAGGCACACGGGCCAGCTCAGAAACGATCAGCCCCGCAGTGCATGATTCGGCGGTGGCCAATTTGAGGTTTTGCTGCTGTAGATAATCAGTAATCTGCTTAAGCAATTCCATTGCATTACTCCTACCCAAACGACGTCCTTTTATTTGCACTTCTATTGAAATGTAGCCGTTCTTACAGAGGGTTAAAGGCTTGGTTACCAACTTCACTATTTGTTAATAGAGTGCTTAGGCGCGCATAAAAAAAGCCCTTATCGTTGATAAGGGCTGTTGATAAGAACTTCGATGAAACGCGATTAAGTGAACGGGTTAGTTGCGGAAGGCATCGGGGTAAACCGTTAGATCAACGCCCCACAGCATGGGCAGCAGGAAGTAAACGGCGGCCACGATCAGCAACATGGCGGCAATGTTAAGCCAGAAACCATTGCGCACCATTTCGATGATCTTGATTTTGCCTGTGGCAAAAATAATCGCGTTGGGCGGCGTGCCGACCGGCAGCATGAAAGCACAGTTAGCTGCCATCGCTGCAGGCACCATCAGTACGAAAGGATGGATATTTAGCGCCAGCGCCAGCGAGGCCAGCACGGGCAAAATCATCGTTGCGGTAGCAGTGTTTGAGGTGATTTCGGTAAGGAAAAGCACCATGCCAGTGGCAAGCAGAATCACGAGCAGGAAGTTAACCCCTTCCAGTACGCTCATTTGTTCGCCGATCCACGTTGCCAAGCCTGAAGAGCCAAAGCCCGCTGCAATCGCCAGGCCACCCCCGAACAGCAGCAGGATGCCCCAGGGAACGTCTTTAGCGACATCCCAACCCAACAGGCAACCGCCTTTATTGGGTGAAGGTATCAAAAACAGCAGAATTGCCGCAACAATCGCAATCATGGTGTCGTTAATGCCAGGAATATTGAGAATTTGGCCCTGCCATAAAAACGAACGGGTGATCCACATGAACGCCGCGAAAAGAAAAACGCCCAGCACAGCCTTCTCTTCAAAGGTGATATTACCGAGGGCAGCCTTCTCTTTTTGGATCATCTCCTTGCCGCCCGGCAGCTTGTTGAAGTTGATCGGGTAAATAACCCGGGTCAGCAACAACCAGCTTATTAATAGCAATATCACGACAACGGGGAAGGCAAACATCATCCAACTGGCAAAGGAAATCTCTACGTCAAACAGCTGCGTGACGACAGCCGCAAGAATAATATTGGGGGGTGTACCGATCAGCGTACCCAAACCACCAATAGTGCCGCCATAGCCGATGCCGAAAATTAGCGCTTTGCTGAACTTGTCGATCTCGGTGCTATGGTCCCCTTCGCTTTTATTAAGCTCTTGAGTCACTTGGTAAACAATCGCCGTACCAATGGGCAGCATCATCATCACTGAGGCAGTGTTTGACACCCACATTGATAAAAAGCCAGTAGCCGCCATAAAACCAAACACGATGCTATTAATGCTCGTGCCCAGTATGGAAATAATCGTCAGGGCAATGCGCTTATGCAGGTCCCACTTTTCCATGGCCAGTGCGATCATAAAACCGCCCAGGAAAAGAAAGATAATCGGATTGCCATAAGCCGCCGTGACCGCATTACTTTCCAAGGCACCGGTAATTGGCAACAACACAATGGGCAGTAGTGATGTAACGGGGATAGGTATCGCTTCGGTAATCCACCAAACGGCAACCCACAGCGTGGTAGCCAGCACCATACGGCCTTCGATGCTTAAGTCAGCCGGGTGGAAAAACATCAATACGAACGCAAACAGTAACGGGCCTAGAATCAAGCCAATCTTTTGCGGGGTGGTATAGGCCGGTGGTCGCGGCGGCTCCGAACCACTCCCCCCTTTTGTGTCGTTCGTGGACGTAGGGGCACGCGGTGTGCCGGATATTGGCAGCGCGCACATGAGTAGGTTTTTGACTTGATCGTGGGAATGCCAAAGCTGATCCCAGAGCGTCATCGTGGCAGTTCTGCGCATTGGAAAGGTACCGCTCTTGTCAGGTAAACGAAATAGCTTAGAAGGATAGCTGGCAACTCACTCTTCTACTCAGCAAGAGCCCAACTGTTTCTTGGCGCCCTTTATTCACTGCAATAGAACATTAGTCCAGCAAATCACCTAAAATTACGACCAAAGTCTAACAACTTTGGTTGTAATAGCTCAGCATACTTTATGCTGATGATCGCCATTTTGTGATTTTTTATATTGCGGTAGTTACTGCTTGAAAGAGCTGAAAAAAGCCAAACGCTAACCGTTATCATCGCCGCTCTATAAACCACTAACCGAGCATTAGTGACACACGCATGACAATATTGTTAATTTTTTGTATAGCTTTTTATGCCTAGTTTTTCTGGTTTTGGTCTATGCTTAGGCTTCGAACGATATTTACAACGCTAGTTAAAACAGACAGTAAAACGCTCGAGTGCAAGGATTTTATAGGCGGGAACGAGGAAATCACTAACCGCAACGCTCAAGGAGTCAAGATGATACGCCAACATCTTTTCAATGGAGCAAAACCAGGCAGCCGCGAACACCTTGAAAAATATCTTATGGAACAGCGGCATAGGCGCTCAAAAAACCAAGAAGCAGACATTATCAAGCTTGCTTCTCTCGCTTTTTTGGCAGGCTGTGTGGTTACCGTACTCGCGATGCTCCCCCTGTAGCCGTATAAACCCTATAGTAGCGGCATGAAAAAGTGCAGCGAAATCCCTCTACGTTAAGTGGAGGGATTTTTTTATAGTGTCCATTTAAGCCATTCGACCAATTCGGGTTTGCATCTGAAAAAAAGCTATATTACTCTCCAAGAGTACAATTTGCGTACAAATAAACCAGCATTCACAAGGAGTAGTGGCATGCAACATATCCATTTAGCAGAGATTTCCCAAGCCGGTCTTCAACTTGCTATCCAGGAAATCAAGGATGAAATGTTCGACACCCCAGAATGCGATTACACCATCGCTAAACTGCTGTGTCATTGCAGCCAGTTTGAAGCCGCAGAACGTCAGCTTGACGATATGCTGCTGAAATGGGGCTCTTCACCAGACGTCGTGGAACTGACTGAAAAAGGGTATGCCATGGTAGCTACCATGAGCGCTAACGTTGCAACACCGGCCCCGCACAGCACTACACGACAAGCGGCACGTCAAACGATGGTCGCTGCTTAATTAGGTCTTAACCTTTCCTGATGCTTCCCTTGCCGTTGCAATACGACGGCAAGGGAAGCAAGCATCAATCGAGATGGTCAAGCGTTACCACGATATCCTGCGTTGACACATCAATCGTCCAGAAGGTGTAGCTGTCGTTATCTTGATCGACCAAGCGAATATCAAAGTATGGATTTGTGTAACCCGTTAAGGTTACCCGCTGAGTTTCACCGTTCTCTAGCACTGTTTCTCCCAATACATCTTCTTCCCAACTCTTTGAACTCGCTGGGCTAACATACATATAAAAGATGGTATAGCCAGTGCGATTGGTAACATCGACGTAGTAGTCAGAGGCGTTAGCCACCGTCGATAAACAAAGCATTATCAATGCCACCAACCTTAATGTGATACGCATTCGTTCGTTCCCTTCTAGTTTTTTGAGTGTCATGTAGTCAATATCAATTTTTATGTAAACCGTACCGGTCTGACGATTCGATTATAAAATATCAAAATGCCAATACGGCCAACTGCATATAAAATTTATTTTCTTTTCGCCCATGTAGAGAAACTTACCCGCCAAAAAGCCCGCGCGATAACCGCAAGTGATAGAATGCTGCCCCTTTCAGGAGGCGTCCACGGCGCCAATCACATTCTACTACCTGAGTGACGCGCGATGATTGCAACCGCCACAGGCTTGTTCCGCCCCCTTTTACAGCTGGGCCTTATTTCTCAGATTTTTATCGGTATCGTGATAGGTGCCCTACTTGGGGTATTCGCGCCTTCTCTTGCTAGCGACATAGCGCTATTGGGTCAGCTATTTATTGCTGCACTGCAGGCCGTCGCGCCTATTCTGGTGTTTGTTCTGGTGGCGGCCGCGATTTCTGCGCATCGGCAAGGGCAGCCTACTCATATTCGCTCGGTACTGGTGCTTTATATTGTTGGCACGCTGGTAGCGGCGCTGATTGCCGTTGCAGCAAGCTTTGCATTTCCAACGGAGCTTGCGCTTAATGCCCCCCAAGCGGAGGGCAACCCGCCTGGCGATATCTTCCAGATCCTGCGCCACCTGCTGCTAAACGCGGTAGCCAACCCCGTCAGTGCGCTAATGGAAGGTAATTTTATCGCCATTCTTGCCTGGGCCGTTGGCCTTGGCCTGATGCTGCGCCAAGCAAGTGACACTACCCGCCTTGCCCTTAGCGATCTTTCTGACGCCATCTCACGTATTGTTGCGCTGGTAATTCGTCTGGCCCCGCTGGGTATTTTAGGCCTAGTGGCCGGTACGCTGGCAGAGTCAGGCATTGAGTCGCTGGTTAACTATGCCCAGCTGCTCGCGGTTATCGTTGGGTGCATGATGTTTGTTGCTCTGGTGAGCAATCCGCTGCTGGTATACATCGCCACCCGTCAGAACCCCTACCCGCTGGTATTTGCCTGCCTGCGCGGCAGCGCGATTACCGCCTTCTTCACACGCAGCTCAGCGGCCAATATTCCGGTCAACCTTGAGCTCTGCCGCCGACTGAAGTTGGACGCTGATACTTACTCGATTTCCATTCCGTTAGGCGCGACGATCAACATGTGCGGTGCGGCAATCACCATCACCGTGATCACGCTGGCGACCACCCATACGCTGGGCATTAACGTTGATTTCCCCACTGCCTTACTGCTGTGCATCGTCTCTGCGCTGGCAGCTTGCGGCGTTTCCGGCGTAGCCGGTGGCTCTCTGATGCTGATTCCGATGGCCGCCAACCTGTTTGGTATTCCAACTGAAGTGGCCATGCAGGCAGTCGCGATCGGCTTTGTGATTAGCGTAGTGCAGGACTCCACAGAAACCGCGCTTAACTCCTCAACTGACGTGCTGTTTACTGCCGCTGCATGCCGCGCACGTAGCAACCCTCTCACTTCCTCCTAGCTGCACGCCAAAATGGGAGCGCTCTCGCCTTAATTGGCTGGCGCTCCCAGCCCCCTGTCGTCTTTCCAGCTGAGCTTCTTTCCATCCATTAACAGTAATCATTGACACACACTCGTCCCTTATATAGAACGTTCTATATAAAGAACACTAGAGTACGTCATGGATAAGCTTTCACTGAGTACATTGGGCCAGCACCTTCAAACGCTTCGTACGGAGCGAGGCCTTTCGCTGTCGCAGTTGGCCAATGAAGCGGGCATCGCCAAATCCAATCTTTGCCGACTTGAACAGGGCAATGGCAACCCCACCTTGGATACTATCTGGCGGCTGGCCGTTCAGCTCAACGTGCCGTTTGGTACGTTAGTGGCACCAATTACCGTGCCGCTGGGTGAAGATGGCGTGCAGGTCCGGCTTATTGATCAGGGCAAAGACTCGCCCCAAGTGGACGCTTACTGGATGCGCTGCGCGCCGAACACGCTGCGCCATGCCGAGGCGCATACGCCGGGTGCGCAGGAATCACTCACGCTGATCAGCGGCAGGCTGGAAGCTGGGCCGGATGGCAACACTACAGCGCTTATGCCTGGAGAGACCCTCACCTTCCCGGCCGACCAGCCACACCTTTACCGCACCCAGGCAGCAGAGGCGACGCTGATTTTAACCATTACTTACGCTGAAAAAGGCGGTACGCCATGAACCAGCTTACCAAGCTTACTTCTGGTCGTTCGACACTGCGTGGCGTGCGCGAAGCGATTCCTTTGCTGGGCGGCTATATACCCGTTTCGCTCTCGTTTGGTTTAGTGGCGACACAGGCAGGTTTTAGCACCTGGGAAGCGGCGGTCATATCGCTGTTAATTTATGCGGGTGCCTCACAGTTTCTATTCGTCGGCATGGTCGCGGCGGGCTCGCCGCTGTGGCTGGTGGTCGTGTTGACGCTACTGATTAACGTGCGCCATGTGGTTTACGGCCCGAACATCGCGGCCTGGCTACCCCGCAGCCGCCACTGGCCCTGGCTTATGCACGGCCTTACCGATCAGGTCTTTGCCCTGGCGCATACGCGTCTGCCTCAACTGCCTGAATCTGAACGTTTCGGCTGGTTTTTGGGAGTAGCACTGCTGGCCTGGGGCGTGTGGATTGTGGGTACCGTGGTAGGCGCCACAGCCGGAGAAACGTTAACGGCCTACTGGCCGCTGCTGGGTGAAATTATGCCCTTTGCCCTACCCGCGCTTTTTTTAACCATGGTAGCGCCACGCGTCACGGATAAACGCTGGGCATTAGCCTTGGGCTGCACCATTGCATCCGCCCTTTTCTTTACCCTTTATGGCTGGAGCAACGTTGCCATCCCGTTGGCAGCTGCCTGCGGTGCCATCTGTTTTTATATGGTGAGATTTTATCCCAGGAAGAGCACATTATGAGCACAGGACTGTGGTTAGCCGTAATCGCTTCAGCATTGGGTACGCTACTCATACGCGTTGTGCCGTTTCTATGGATGCAGCGCCGCCTGGGAAGTGAAACCGGCCTAAACAGCATTCCTCAATGGATCAGCATTTTAGGCCCGCTGATGATCGCGGCGGTGCTCGGCGTCTCGCTCGTTCCCGTTAATCCTGGCGTTATTTCATGGGCAGCAACGGCCATCGGACTATTCGTGACGCTGCTTGTATGGCTGCGCGTACGCACAATGGGCCTGCCTGTGGCAGCGGGTGTAGCAGTGTTTGGATTAGTACTAATAGGGGTAGCGCTAGCAGGGTGATGTCGCAGAAGACTTGAGAAAATGGTGTGCCCAGTAGGATTTGAACCTACGATCATGAACTCTAGAGGCAGGTCGTTCATCCTTTGAGCCACAACCAGCTAGGTCATTGATTGAAGGGGGAGCTGGACAGGCGGCGCCGCACGGAGATGGTCCCGGCCTGAATGTCGTCTTGTCCAATCCAGTGCTCCCCCGCTTGCTATTCGGCGCCGGTCAGCTAATCAGGCAATGCTTTCGACGATGCCGCCCTCGACACGAAGCGCCGCTCCGGTTGTGGCGCTGGCCTGGGGCGAGGCTGTGTAGACGCAGAGGTTAGCCACCTCCTCCGGCGTCGCGAAGCGCTTGAGCAACGTCGAGGGACGGTTCTCGTTAAGAAACAGAATCTCCGCCTCATCGGTCGAGACACCACGCTCTTCAGCAAGCTTCGCCAACATCGCCTGGGCCCCTTCCGTGCGAGTCGGTCCGGGTAAGATGGTGTTGACGGTCACACCGCTTCCGGCCAGCACCTTGGCCAGCCCGCGGGAGACGCCTTGCATAGCTGCCTTGCTGACGCCGTAATGCACCATCTCTGCGGGGATATTGAGTGCCGACTCGCTGGAAATGAACTGGATACGACCCCAGCCACGTTCTTGCATACCTCTGGCATAGTGGCGCGCCAGACGCACGCCGCTCATGACGTTCACCTGAAAGATTTCCTCCCAGGCAGCGTCGTCAATGTCAAAAAAGGAGCAGCCACCGTAGATGCCTAAATTGTTGATCAGGATGTCCGCATCGGGTACGGCAGCAATCAGCGTCTGCGAACCCTCGGCATTAGCAAAATCGGCGGCAACGCCCGATAGGCGCGCCCCGGGCACTGCCTTGCCGATGCTCTCGACGGCCCTATCCACGGTATTCTGCTTACGCCCCGTGACTACCACCTTGGCGCCGGCACGCGCTAGCCCCTCGGCAATGGCAAAGCCGATTCCGGCGGTCGATCCGGTGACAATGGCGCGCTTTCCTTTCAAGTCGATCTGCATGAACGCTTTCCTTATTTCGTCTTTATATGAGGCTGATGTTACTGGTCCCACGTAGGGGCAAGATTGCCCGGACTAAGGATGCGGCCTTCCGTGTGCGCTAAGCCATCAATCATCGCCATCTCATCGAGTGACAGGGAAAAATCGAAGATGGCGATATTCTCCGCGATGCGCGTGGGCTTGGTGGTACGGGTAAGGGGCACATCACCCTTTTGATGCGCCCACCTCAGGACCACTTGTGCCGCGTTTTTGCCATGTGCCGCGCCAATCCGGGCCAGTATCGGATCACGCGGCACCGCCCCCATCGCCATCACGAAGAACCCAGTCAGCGGCACGCCAAGCTTATGTGCCTGCTGGCGAAGCGTAGATTGATCAAGATAGGGGTGGATCTCGACCTGGTTTGTGGCAATCGGTGCTTCGCTTATCTCGGCTGCGCGAGCAAGCTGAGTGGCATTATAGTTGCTGACGCCGATATGGCGCGTCCAACCGCGTGCGCGGGCTTCATTCAATAGCTCAATTTGGCGCTCGATCGGCATGCCATGACCGGGCCAATGTACCAACAGCAGATCGACCGTATCCAGTTCGAGCCTTGCGAGGCTTTCCTGAATCGAAGGCAGAAAACGCGCTTCAGAGAAATTGCTATTCATCACCTTGGTGGTGACGAACACCGCATCGCGATCCATGCCGATGTCGCGCAGGGTACGGCCGAGCGCGGCCTCGTTGCCGTAAAGCTGGGCCGTATCGAAGGCACGAAAACCTGCCTGCCAGGCGGCAGGAATCAGGTGTGCGACTTGTTGATCGTCTAGCTCATCAAGACCAAAGCCAATCGGGGGAAGTAAGGTATTCATCCAGCCGCTCCTGTGCGTTTATATATCCCTTTTCCGGGCAGATTATCTCGATCATGCGCTCGCTCAAGGTCCAGTTCAGGGCCCAGCGGCACGACAAGTGTCGGGTTGAGGGCGGTATTAGTGTAGTAACCGATTTTGGTATGTTCGAGATTGACCGTCTCGCTCATCCCCGCCCACTGATAGAGTTCGCGCAGATAGCTCGCGTAGATAGTTCGCCAAGTGCGGGTAGCCTTCGATGCGGCGAATATTGCACTTGAAGGCGCCATTATCCGTTGATAAGACCTGGCATAACGCTCTCCCAAAAACTAGATAGCGGCTGGGCCATACCGACCATCACCCAAGCACGTTGACTAGGCCATGTGAATAGTGTGAAGTAGTTTCCATATGGATGTAAGACGCCAGAAATGGAACTGATGGTTGATGAAATGGAAACCATTGACGGAGCGCTTGCAGGCATTCGTGTATTCTTGTGCGGACGCTGAATGCGGCAAGATGTGGGCGCAGCGAGAGAAGCCGTGCCACCTCGCCTTGGCGAGAGGTTTTACAATATACTAGGCTGGCTGTCCCACATCATCGCTTTGGCCCCTTGAATAAGGAGGTGAGTGTGGCCCCCCATAACGGATACGAGTTGGATTGGATTTGACGACGCTGACCGCATCACGATTACAAGATGCCGCGCTTGCGCGATTTGCCAAACAGGGGTTCGATGCGACCTCAATGAACGAGATTGCGGCGGACGTTGGCATCAAGAAACCTTCCGTATACGCGCATTTTCGTAATAAAGAGGAACTGTTTCTTAGTCTTATTCCTTTGGTCATCGAGGCCGAGCAGGAGTACGCCAAAAGCACGCTGCGCGGTGGGGGCGATATGAAACAGCAACTCCTGGCGTATCTACAAGGTATTGAAGAGCGATTCAATAGCTCTTATAGGGTTCAGTTCTGGGTACGGATTCTTCTCGCACCTCCGGTGCATTTGTACGATATGGTCATGGATCCGATGCACATTTTCATGGATGATCTTGAGCGCATCCTCAAGAATGCGCTGCAAGCGTCGCCGCTCGTCCCAAATGCCAGCCAGCTGAGTGCCGATGTACTAGCGATGACCTGCATGAGCATGATCGACAGCCTGCAAAGTGAACTGCTTTTTGGCGGTGCGAAGAAGTATCAAAGACGCCTCGAATCCACCTGGGCAGTCTTTGAAGCGGCTATCGCGTCGCCCTCTGATGGCAACGCAGATAACTAATCTGTGAGTCAGCCGACTTATTACTACGATTGGATCAGTAGTAATGGGCGACGCGCCGATCATCGCGGTTAGATACGTCAATCGCCATATCATGGATAGATCGTAGAGCATCCGAGTGGATGACTTCGTCAGGCGTCCCTTGTACTGCCATTCGGTCATTGCGCATGGACGACGCTGCGCTGTTGCACGGTGAGCAAAGGACCCGCGTTTCTCCGCAATTTCTACCAGGATCGCTGCCACGATCAGAACCTATCCTACGCGCACTCACGATCCTGCTTCCTCTTCATTGGGTTCGATATCGGTACTAGATACGCTCCCATGCGAATTGCAGCTCTTCGCCGCGTGGCGCGAAGCGCTGGATATGCTCCGCGACCACGTTCTCCATCTCATCCAGTTCGGCCTCAGGCGCGAACACCGAGACGTGCAACACCATGTCCTCCGCCTGTAATTCGCACGATGAGCCGCCGAAGTCGATGTGTCCGCGCTGTGCATCGAAATCCACAGAAAATTTGTGCCCCCAGTGCTTACATAGCCGGGTGATGTAGCGACTGGCATTCGGTGTTTCAAGCGTTGTTCGGGTCTGGATCATGAAGTCTCCGATCAAAAAAGTAGTAGAAAAAAAACCCGCACCATACGCATGGAAAGGTGCAGAAAATCTTCCATCATGGTGTAGGGGCGTCAGAAACTGGCAGTCAGTGTTGTGAAGTAACGACGCCCTGGTGTGTAAAAATTATTCCCACTGTCCACGTCACCATTGGGGTTGTGATCGAACAGGTTGCGAACACCGGCATTAACGCGCACCCGCTGGTTGATCTGGTAGTTCAGACCTAGGTCATAGATGGTATAGCTGTTCTGGATACGTTGATCACCGAAGCGATCCGCGTTGTTAGCATTGCGCCAGTCGAGATGTACCTGCTTGCCTACAAACTCGGCTTGCAGTGTTGCGCCCAGTGCATCCGTGATCTGCCAGTCGAGTCCGGAGCTGGCGGCCCATTTTGGCACCGCACTCAGTGGTTCACCTGTCGCCTTATTCTCGGCCTTCAACATATGAGTGATATTGGTATTCCACATCACACTCTGGAGCCCGGGGATGGAGGAATGCTCAACCAGTGGCACGGTGAAGTTGGCCTCAAAGCCACGGGTTTCGGCTTCGGCGATGTTCACATACTCTTGCCAGTAGCCCGCCCCGCCCAGGTAGCCCAGACCACGCACATGGATCTTGTCATCGAAGTCGGTGTTGAAGAAAGTCAGCCCGCCCTGCCAAGTATTGCGCTCCCAGCTAGTGCCTAACTCCCAGCTTTGCGTAGTCTCTGGATTTAGATTGGCGTTGCCGCGTGTATAGCAACCACCACCCTGATAGCCATCCGCGCAGCCGGCTCCCCGCGACTCGCTGACGAAGTTCGGATTCGATTCCCGCAGCGTAGGCGCACGAAAGCCCTCGGAATAACCGCCTCGAATTGTCCATTCGCTGGTCGGGTGATAGACCAGGTAACTACGCGGACTGACGTGAGTTCCATGTTCGTCGTGTTGGTCCACCCGCAGACCCAAGGTCAGGCTCAAGCTGTCGCTCAGGAAGATCTCGTCTTCAGCGAAAAGCGCGGAGGCGTTGACCTGTTTGTGCGACAGGCCGACGACGCCATCGGCGTTAGGTAGCGCCCCCACGGAATTAGGGTTATCCAGTTCGGAGCGCTTCCATTGTCCACCGACCGTCAGAAACTGGTCCATCCCGAACGTAACGGGCATGGATAGACTTCCATCCACGACCAGATCTTTCGCCACT
Organism: Halomonas sp. AOP43-A1-21; assembly: GCF_052376775.1. Taxonomy (NCBI): domain Bacteria; kingdom Pseudomonadati; phylum Pseudomonadota; class Gammaproteobacteria; order Oceanospirillales; family Halomonadaceae; genus Halomonas; species Halomonas sp. AOP43-A1-21. Next base: position 54,320 of record NZ_JBQSWC010000024.1, read on the forward strand.
GCCTGCGTGTCATAGGCCACATAGGGGTCGCGCTGATCGGGCGGATCCTTTTCAACCAACTGACCGTCACGGATAATCGGTGCAGTGGTGTCATTCCTGTATTCGACCTGGTTGACGGAAAGTTTGGACGTACCGAAATCGTGTCGGCCAGCATAGCTCAGGCCGACGTTTTCGCGCTCCATCTTTGCTGGCCCGCGTGTAAAGGTGGATGTTGAAAATCCACCTGGATTGCTAGCGTCGCCTTCCGGCGCTGGCAGCGTACGCCACTCGCCATGCTGGTAGTCGAAGGAGAGCTGGTGATCGGGGTTGATGTCCCAGTCCAAGCGCCCTCCAAATGAGCGTCGCTTGCTGCCTTCACGGCCGCCTCCCCAGCGGAAGGCGCCATCGGCGCTATCCGGCAGGCCGCTGTCGGCCTGCTGGTATGTCTGCTGGCCGTTGAGGCGTAACGCCAGCCCGTCGGCTAGTGGACCACCAATAGAGAAGCTGCCGTTGTAGTCATTACCGCGAATCGAATCCTCATCGACCACCACACCCGTAGCAAAGCTTCCTCCCCACGTGTCTTCCGTCTTTTTGGTAATGATGTTGATGACACCGCCCATTGCATCCGAACCGTAGAGTGAGGACATCGGCCCGCGCACCACCTCGATGCGCTCGATGGACTCTACTGGAACCCAGTTGAGTTCATTGCGCGTGTAGCGATCGAATGTCTCGCTTGAACTTCCAGTGCGCTGACCATCGATCAGGACCAAGGTGTAGCGCTGCGGCAGACCACGGATCTGGATGCTAGTGCCGCCGTCGGGCGTTGTGCCCTGGGATAGGCCAGGGACGCGGCGCAGCACTTCATTGAGGTCGTTCGTGGGAATTTTTTTGATGTCTTCGGCCGTGATGATCGACACGCTGGCGGGGGCATCCCGAACATCCAACTCGTTGGCCGTTGCCGTCACGGTCACTGCGGGCAGTTCGGTGACCACCCCATCGGAAGATTGTGCATAAGCCGCCATGGTGAGCATTGCCAGAGCAATTGCTGATGCAATCCTATGCAGTTTGAAACGAGAAGAGTGTGCGTTCATGCCAATGCCTTTAAGAAAGCTGGGAGGAAGCGTTAGCGGATGCTGTTCTTTAGGATTGGATTTAAAAGAACAGAACCCGACCTACCGGACGGATGGCAAATATTAGCACTATCGCTTTTTCATCTTCAACATAAATGTTAATCGTTCGCGTTTTGTTATTTTTTGGTTACCACGACAGATTACTCGACGGCCAATGTCAGCCAATTGGTCCTCAAGCATTCGCACTAGCGAAAACGCACAACATGCATTAGTTTCCGCGTGCACGTAATACTTCAGGAGTTGCATCTCATGGTTGATGATTCAGAAACCATCGGCGGAGCATTAGAAGACATTCGCGCGTTCTGCGCGGTCGCCGAGTTTGGAACGGTCTCGGCCGCAGCAAGACAGCTGGGCGAGACCAAGGGAAGTATCAGTCGTCGACTATCACGGCTGGAACATCGGCTTGGCGTGGCCTTGTTGGCACGTGCTCCTCGGGCAGTCTCTCCAACCGAGGAAGGCACCGCCTTTTATATCAAGGCGAGAGAAGCCCTGGCGTGGCTGGACGATGCTGCAGAAGACGCACGTCAATCTCAAGACGTGCCCCAAGGGCATCTACGTGTGACAGCCCCGGTGGATATCGGAATAGAGTTGATGCCCCCCATAGTGGCAAAATTCCGGGCACTTCATCCCCAGATTACCATTGAGCTTCTGTTGACAGATACGCCGCTGGATCTTGCAGCCAATCGCATCGACCTGGCACTGAGAGCGCAAGACGGAAACCTGCCGGATATGGTCTACCGCGCCTCATCGGTAGCTCAATTGCGTGTGGGACTTTATGCCGCCCCCGACTATCTCGAGGCGAACGGATGGTCAGGTGATACACCCGCCGCGCTTGCAGAGCATCATTTTGTCATCTCACGTGAGTTTACGGGGGCCGCACAATTGGTGCTGACCGATCGCCGAGGCCGCACACACGAGGTGGTTATCCGCCCGAGTATTCGTACCAGTGACTATGCCAGCGTGTTGCGCTTGGCGATAGCGGGTGCCGGGATTGGCCCCATTCCCGACTTGGTGGCAGCGGCCCATGTTGCCTCCAGAGCTCTGGTACCGGTGCTGGCGGATTGGAGTCTATCGGAAGGCCAACTCTATGCGATCAGCCTGAATGGTCAGAAGGCACCGGCGCGAGTGCGTGTCTTTCGAGAATTCGTTCGTAGGGAGCTGAATGCCGTTTAGGAAGAAACTTAAGGTTTGCTCACTCTACCGAACCATCAAACATAGTGCCTACGTCTAGAACTGTTGGTCGCCCTTGCTATCCTCCATTGCAAGGGTAAAGACATAGCGAGTGTCGAGGATACTGCGCGGTGGTATAAAGCAATGGGCGAATCAAGCAGTGCTATTAGCGAAGACCCGGCCGAAGACGCATTTGTAAGTTTGTTGTTAAACAATACAGGCGGCTTATGTGGCGAGATTAAGGTCAAGCTGAAGAGCATCACGATAAGAAATATCGTAATGGCGGAAGGAGGATAGCGGAATTGAGCCACAAGGCCACCTAGCGTCTCAATGTTATACGACCTACTACGCACTGGTTCATTTCTTTGGAGGTATTCTCATGACTTCTTCTCCATTAACTTTGTGGGAAGGCTTTTCTGGGGCCACCGTGCAATCTAATGGTGTGCTGTTTGAAGGCCTCGACCGTAAGCTATCGCCGTTGCCTGACTCTGAGGATGCACCGGTACACAACCCATCTCTTAACCTGGCGATGCGCTTTCAGATGGCGGGGGACTTTGAGATCAATATCACCGCTACGTTGTCCGCCGCCAACTCTACTTACTTCATGTTCCACGGGGTTATCCCGATGGTGCAGGATGAGTGGTACTACGCGCTGAGTACCTTCAAGGCCCAGATCGTCAATGGTGACTGGTGCTACTGGTCGCTGTACCACCCTGACAATACCGAGGGGGGTAATGCTGCTGCCAGTGTAGGTAGCAATGTGATTTACACCTTCAAGCGTGAGGGCACCGAGCTTGTGTTTCTGACTAACGGTGTGGAAGTTACCCGTCAGTCGGATCTGGGCCTGTTTGACGATGGGGTGGTTTACCTAAGCCTGGATGAAGCGAACGTGGGTGCGACGTTTCTTGTCACCGAGATCACCACTACCGGTACCGTGGAAGAGACTCCTGTGCGTAGAGTGCCTAAGACAGCGGGCACCTTGCGTGATAAGGCCGGTAAGTTCCGCATGGGTACCGCGGTGTCCACCTATCCGATGGTGTTCGATGAGCAGTACCGTACGATTCTGGGCAATGAGTTTAACCAGATCACCCCTGAGAACTGCATGAAATTCCAGTTCATCCAGCCTGCCCGTGGGGTCTACGACTTCTATGAGTCGGATAAGCTGATCGACTACGCCGAACGTAATGGCATGGACGTGCATGGTCACACGGTGGCGTGGAACGAAGCGACCCCGCAATGGCTGTGGGATGGCTGGCTCGATGGGACCATCACCGCTACCGAAGTAGGTGAGATCCTCGATGAGCATATCGAGATGTTGTTCGGTCGCTATAAGGGCCGCATGGTCTCTTTCGATTTGATCAACGAGCCATTCCTGGACTGGACAGACCAGCTCCGTGATTCCGTCTGGTTCCAGGCATTAGGACGTGGCTACATTGAACGGGCATTACGTAAAGCTCATGAAGTGGATCCGGACGTATTGCTGTTCATTAACGAGTGGGGCTGTGAAGAAGCGGGTGACAAACAGGACTTCCTGTTCAATCTCGTGGTCGAGTTGCAAACCGCCGGCGTGCCCATTCATGGCATTGGCTTGCAGATGCACGAAGACGTGAATGCTGAGTACCAGGCCTCCTGGGATGCGGATAGTACGTCGGTCAGCAAGACGCACTTGACATCAGCGATCGCTCGCTTCCATGCCATTGGCATTGAGGTACGGGTATCTGAGTTGGATATCAACCAGCACCAGATCTTCGCCACCACACCGAAAGCGGTAGCGGCGTGGTACGCGACCTACCTGGAAGCATGCATCGAAGCGGGAGCACACTCATTTACCATGTGGGGCTTCACTGATCGCTGGTCATCGCTTAACGAGTGGTACAACTATTGCGGGCATGGTAACGGGTTGATTTACGATGCCCAGTATCGACCCAAGCTGTCCTACCAAGCGCTTTCAAAAAAATTGGATGAGATGGCAAGTTCTCTTACCCGCCTCTGAAAGGAATGATCTTAAGAACATCGCCTGAATCGCTTCGTGTGAAATATCTAGAACACTGATATTCAGGTAGCTGAGCGTGAGATCATCCACCAGCGTCGATTACCCCTCGGCGCCCCAAACTGTTTAAACGCTTGCCGCGGTAGATAGCGGCAAGATGAAGGATCGATAGTTGATGATCCATAATGTACTATGTACACTAAAAGACGCACTGGCTAAAGGAATGCCCCAACGTGAGCCATGCGATCGAGTTTATCGAAACCCCGACGTTCACACGCCAGATCCAGGCCACTGCAACAGACGACGAATTAAAGGAACTGCAGCGCACCCTGATTGCTCAACCCGACAAAGGTGACCTGATTCAGGGTACAGGCGGGCTACGCAAAATACGCATGGCGTTGGGTAACCAAGGCAAGAGCGGCGGTGCAAGGGGGTTATCTACTTTTTGGCAACGGCAGAGAGAATCTACCTGATACTGGCCTACCCCAAGAGCGTGAAGGACAGCTTAACGCCCGCTGAAAAGGCCGCACTGAAAACACTTACCTACCAATTAAAGGGGAGGTTTCCAAATGAGCATTTTTGACGAACTGCAAACATCGCTGCAGGAAGCCGTTGAGATCAAACAGGGCAAAACTAAGGCTAGCCGTATCACACGCCACGAAGTAGCCGATGTACGAGCTATTCGCGCCAAGCTTCATGTATCTCAGGCAGAATTTGCCAGCGCCATGGGAACCAGCGTTGATACGATTAAAAGCTGGGAAGCCAAGCGTCGCAACCCTACGGGACTAGCCGCTAAGGTACTGGCGACGATTCAGGATAATCCTGCTTTTTTCAATGAGCTTGCCGCACATTAGCACTTCTTTTTCAGTGCAAATGCAGTATCAACATTGAATCGATTTTCATACAGAAGCCTGCTCAATATCTAAAAAATATTTCCCGTAGGAAATGCGCCGATTAAACGAGCCTTTTACGCTGACCACTGCCCGCGCCGGAATATGTGTGGAAGCCTTTTCTGTACTGGATGGCTCCCACTGTACTCCTAGTCGGCTCAATGCCTCTTTAGCAACTTGGTCAAAGCCACCGGGTGCCGCAATCATTGGCTTTCCCATGATATGGTTCTGGCGTGCCTTAGCGTAAAGCCCCTTACCAATACGCACAAGCCTCCCCTGCGCTTCTAATTTTCGAAGCACCCAGCCAACTTGATCATACCCCTCAGAGCAGCGAAATCGTCACGTATAAATACCATACGCCGACTTGTGCGAATCCTAGTACGTATACGCGACTCTAAGATTTCGGCGCACATCAGATATTTAGATTGTATTAGGAAGCTAAACCGGATCATTTAAAGGAAGCAATCACATATGGCCCGAAAATCTTCGGTTGACACTTTGAGGAAAAGTACAGAAAGGAAGGGGAAGCGCGAGGATAAGTCGTTGATAAATGGTGGGCCCAGTAGGACTTGAACCTACGACCAAGGGATTATGAGTCCCCTGCTCTAACCAACTGAGCTATAGGCCCGAAAAGCGTGCATATAATAGCGAATGTGGCGGGGCGAGGCTACCCCTACGCGCGTATCTTGGCGCACTAATGGCACTTTTTGCAGGTTTGCGGGTCTTGAAGGAAGTCCTTTATGCGGAGACGCGCCTTGAAAGCTTTGATTGCTCTTTTCCCGCTGCTGCTAACGGTGCCTGTTCAGGCAGATTGGCAGCTCGATCCTGGTCAGTCTCGCGTTGAGGCGGCAATTACCCAGTTAAACGGGGCGACGCCCCAAACGCATCATCATCAGGTGCGCGATTTACAGGGGGATATTTCGCCGGATGGCACACTGCGCTTGCCGCTGAAACTCAGCCAGACCGACCTGCTTTCGCGTTTTAGTGATCTGCCGCCGTGGGTCGCTTTGCTTTCCAATACGACCCTGGTCACTCTGGTTGGCCAGATGTCGCCGGAGCGGCTAGATGCGCTGGATATCAATGAGTCGTTGGTCGAGACCATTACCTTTCGCGTGCAGAGCGATATGGTGAACCAGGAGGAGTCGGTGCCCTTGCGCTTTACTCGTGAAGGCTTGAATCAGGTGCGGGTGACTCACGCGGAACCCATGGCGCTGGATGGCAAGGCGTTAATGGCCAACAGTACGGTTCGCACACTTCTTACCATGCTGGGTTATCAGCAAATTGATGATCACGTTCCCATTACGCTGGACGCCCTGCTAATCAACCGCTAGTTTTCTGGGCGCCGCTCCTTCAGGCAGGTTCGGTAGCCCGGCGCACGTTTGCGAGTAACGGGCTACCGGTATCAGGGTCAGACAGCAGCGTGCAATCCACCTGATACAGCTTGCGCACCAGCTGAGGGGTGACCACTGTGGCGGGTGCCCCCTGGTCGATAATCTTGCCATCGCACATGGCGATTAAATGATCGGCATAACGGCAGGCGCTAGCTAAATCGTGCAGTACCATCACGACGGTGCGCCCGTGCCCTGCCAGGTGTCGCACCAGCTCGAACACTTCAATCTGATGGCCCAGATCCAGCGCAGAGGTAGGTTCATCCAGCAGCAAAAGCGGGGTTTGCTGGGCGATGGTCATGGCGATCCAGGCGCGCTGGCGTTGGCCGCCGGAAAGCGCATCGATGGGCCGGTCAGCCAAATTTTCAAGCCCCGCTGCGGTCAGCGCATGCTGTACAACGCGCTGGTCTTCCGCCGACCATTGGCGTAGCCAGCCTTGGTGCGGCTGGCGTCCAAAACGAATCAGCTCAGTGACCGTCAGCCCCTCAGGGGCAATGGCTTCCTGGGGCAATAGCGCCAACTGCGTAGCGAGTTGGCGCGACGGCAGGCGCTGAATATCCTCACCGTTAAGCAATACGTTGCCGCCATCAGGTTTATGTAGGCGCGCAAGCCCTGCCAGCAGGGTCGATTTTCCACATCCGTTAGGCCCGACAATCGCCGTCACTTTGGCGCTGGGCAGCGCCACATCCAGGCCGTCGATAACTCGCCGTGTGCCATAGCCCATATCCAACGCTTCGGTGGCAAGGGTCGGCGGGGTTCGAAAATTGTTCATGCGTGACTCCGTTGCGGGCGCATCAAAATCCATAAAAGCCAGGGGCCACCAATAATCGCGGTCACAATCCCTACTGGAAGTTCAATAGGCGCCAGTAGCGTGCGCCCTGCCAGATCCGCCAGTACCATCACTAACGCGCCGGCAAGCGTCGCGGCGACCACCGGCACATGCCGCGGAGTAGACAGCGCGCGAGCAATTTCAGGGCCGATTAGCCCCACCATGCCGACAGGCCCGGCCACGGCTACAGCCAGTGCCGTGAGGACCACCGAAAGCAGGAGTATTTGAACTCGTCGGGCCTTGGCGTTCACGCCCAGGCCGTTGGCCGTGGCTTCGGAAAACCGCAGGATGGTCAGCGAACGGGCCAGCGCCAATGCCGCCACAAAGCCCAGCATCAGCCCGATGCCCAGCAGTTGCACCGAACCACCGGAGCGAGCATTCAGCGAGCCGACCGTCCAGGGATAAGCGGCGTTGGCGGTGTCAATCGCGACCCGCGCCAGCAGCAGTTGAGTGATGGCTCCAAAAACGGCCCCCACGCCGATACCCGCGACAATAAAACGGTAGCCCTGGGTGCCACTGCCTGCCGCCAACCCAAAGGTCAGTACGGCGGCAGTAACCGCACCGGTCAAGGCCATGGCAGACGGTGCTAATGAAACACTCATGCCTACCACAGAAGCCACCGCAAACGCGGTGGCGCCGTTATCGATTCCGATAATGCCCGGTGTCGCCAACCGGTTGCGGGCCAGAGTTTGCATGAGAATACCCGCCAGCGCGAATGCCCCGCCGGTGAGACATGCCGCCACGAGCCGCGGCAGGCGAAGCTCCTGCACCATGAACCCGGTCATCATATCGCCCTGCCCGGCCAGTGCGCTGATCACCTCTCGCGGGTCAAGCGTCAGGCTGCCCAGGCAGAGGTACGCAATACCCGCCAGCAGCAGCGCCAGCAACAGCCCCGTGTTGACCCAGACGGCACGCCGCTCAATCAGAATGCTGGTGCCACGTCCACTCCACCGCCAATAGCCGGTGGGCGGGATTACCGACACCTCATCCGCTGCTTTTATCGAGGGAGCGCTGAAGAGCAGTGCGGCAGTATCCTGTTTTCGGAATTCAGTTTTTAAGCAGCGAGGGGGCATAGACAGGCTCATAACATGGGTAACCGGCGGGCACGTACGGCGGCAATCAACACAGGCGCTCCGCATAATGCAGTCAGCACGCCGAGCGGCAGCTCAGAAGGCGACACCACCACACGCGAAATGATATCGGCCGCCAAAATAATCAAGGGCCCTATCGGCAGGCAAAACCACAGGGTACGCCGGATATCCGGCCCGGCAAAGGCGCGAGCGATAAACGGCACGACCAGGCCCACGAAAATGATCGGCCCGGCAATCGCCGTTGCCGCTCCCACCAGCAGGGCAACACAAAGAACCACCATCGCACGGATAAGCTGAGGGTGATGGCCAAGCCCAGAGGCCATGCGCTCACCCAGCGCCAGCGCCGAAAGCGGCCGCGCAATAAGAGCAATAAGCACCGTACAAAACGCCATGGAAGGCAAGACTGCCCATAGATCCTCCAGGCGACGCCCGGCCAGACTTCCAATGACCCAGAAGCGCACTTCATCGGCCGAGCGCTGGTCGAACAGCAGTATCATGGATGTCATTGCGCCCAAGAGTGCAGAAAAGGCCGCCCCAGCGAGCACCAAGCGTATGGGGTCGTTACCCACTCCGCGCCATCGGGCAACGCCCAGGACGCACAGGCACCCCACCAACGCGCCTACTTGGGCAACGGAAATACGCAATGAGGCAGCGCTTGCGCCCAGCACCAATGCCAGCGCTACGGCAAAGGCGGCGCCTGCGCTTACTCCCAGCAAGCCGGGTTCGGCAAGCGGGTTGCGCGCCACCGCCTGAAGCAGCGCCCCGGATACACCCAGTGCCATGCCCACAGCAATGCCAATCAGAGTACGCGGCGCACGCAGCTCCCAGACCACGAAATACGCCTCGCTGTTCTCATTGCCCAACAGCATCGAAAGCGCCTGCGAAGGCGAAACGGTGCCGGCGCCAACGAGTAGGCTAACGACACTCACCGCCACAAGGGCGGTGAGCAGTAATGCGAGCAGCGTTCGTTGTTCAAGACGCCGCGTTATCAGCGCAACCTTCACGGCAATAAGGCTTCTTCGATATCGTCAAGAAGTGCCTGCGCGGCCAAGGGACCCGATGCGCTGCTCCAGACCTGACCATTGACGGGCACCACGTGACCCTGCTCCACCACGTTCAGGCGAGTAAAGGCGCTGCTTTGCTTGGCGGCGTCTAAAGCCTGCTGCCCTTCTTCGTTGAGCGTGGCAAGGAACAGCCAATCGCCATCGATTAGCGAAAGGTTCTCAAGGCTCAAAATATCGCTGTGCGCACTGCCTTCTTTCACCAGCCCCTGGTCATCAACCGTTAATCCGGTAGAGGCAAGAACACCGGTCGAGAACAGTTCTGATGACATGACCATCGGGCCTGCCGGCATCCAGCGGACGATGTAAGCACTGCCGCCAACCTCGGCTTCACTAAGGCGCTGATTAAGTTCAGCAGCGCGCTGCTCAACGGCTTCGAGCACCTCATTAATCTCAGCATCCTTACCCAACGCCTGGCCGAAAAGGCGTGATTCATCTTTCCAGCCTTCCTTGGAAAGACCTGTGGTGTTGGGCACAACAGTAGGAGCAATGCGGGAAAGCAGACGGTACTGCTCTTCAGGAAGCTGGGGAGCGGCAAGAATCAGATCTGGCTGCAGGCGGAGGATAGCTTCAATGTTGGTTTCACGGGCAACGCCTACCATTTCCAACTGGCTGGTATCGATGTGCTCCCCCATGTAAGTCGCCACCTCGTTGCCGCCACGCGTGGCGATGGCGCCAATCGGCGTGACACCCGCCGCGACCGATGCATCCAGCGCGCCTTCGTAAAGCGTCACGATACGCTCTGGCGAGTCGGGCACTTCCACTTCGCCAAACGCGGTATCAAGTTCCCGCGCTTGCGCATTGGCGGCCAAACTACTTAACAACACACCGGTCAGGCTAAGGCGCAGTACTGTACGCAGCATTGTGAACCCCTACTGTTAATTTATTTCTTTAATAGTAACGATTCTCAAAAGCAAATGCAGTACTATTTCATAGAATAACTCGTTCCATTTCTAGCAACACCAGATCCTATCGATAAACGTTGCCGTTATTGCAACAGATTGTTCCTTGATATTAACTCGCGCATGGGAACTTTTCTTCTTAGAATCCCCGCCTTATTTGATAATAAATATCATTAGCAAGTAAATCATAAACATGGGGGATCGCTATGCCACGCTTTACTCGTAATGCTTTAGCCAGCGCTGTTGCTCTTGGACTTGCTGCCGGAGTGGCCAATGCCCAGGAAAATACTCAGCTTAATAATATGGTGGTTACCGCTACTGGGTATGAGCAGTCGCTGAATAGTGCCCCTGCGAGTATCTCTGTGGTAACGCGAGAAGAATTAGAGCAAAAGCAGTTCTCCAATATCGCCGAGGCGATTGCTGATGTACCAGGAGTCGATGTACGTTCCGGCACAGGCAAGACCGGCGGCTACAATATCTCCATTCGCGGCATGCCGAGTGCTTATACGCTGATTCTGATTGATGGCCGTCGCCAAAATACCTCCGGCGATGTTACGCCCAACGGTTTTGGTGAAACCTCAACAAGCTTTATGCCGCCGCTTTCGGCCATTGAGCGTATCGAAGTGATTCGCGGCCCGATGTCGACGCTTTACGGCTCAGACGCCATGGGCGGCGTTATCAATATTATCACCCGCCGCGTGGGTACCGACTGGGCAGGCTCTGTCTCGGTTGAAAACACCTTCCAACAAGATCGCGATGCGGGCAACGACTCAGCGATCAATCTGTATGTTTCCGGCCCGCTCGTCGAAGACACCCTGGGCCTGCAGCTACGTGGTCGAGTATATGACCGCGACAGCTCTGAGCGCATGGTCGAAAACAGTGTCGGGCGCGACCCGCGCCCTTCCGAAGCGCGCATCTACTCAATTGGCGGGCGCTTGAACCTCACGCCGGATGACACTAACGAGGTGTGGCTGGACGCCGAGCGCTCCCGCCAGGTTTACGACAATTCAGATTGCCGCCTGGGCAGCCTGGACGGTCTGAGACGTAACGACTGCGCCACCCCCGACCCAAGCCCAAGCGCCAACTTCGGCTACGAGGATGAGCTGCGTTTCAACCGCGACCAGATCGCTGTAGGCCATACCGGCCGTTACGCAGCCGGTACGCTGGAGAGTAGCGTTACCCACAATTTTACCGAATCGCTTGGCCGCACACTGCCAGCAGGCAACGCGCCCGACTACGGTTATGTCGCTCAGGGAGGCGAGCCGCGCCTTCTGGAAAACCGCGATATCGTGGTCGACAGCAAATTTGTTGCGCCGCTGGATAACCACATGGTGACCGTGGGCGGCCAGTACATCGATGCCGAACTCAAGGACGGCACGGCAGGTAACGAGAAGTTCTCGCAATCCAGCTGGGCAATGTTTCTTGAAGATGAGTGGTTTCTAAGACACGACCTGGCGCTGACGCTGGGCGGGCGCTATGAGCACCATAACGCCTTTGGCGGCCACTTTAGCCCGCGTGGCTATCTGGTTTGGGAAACCACGGATAACTGGACGCTTAAAGGTGGTATTAGCCAAGGTTATAAAACACCTACGCTCAACCAGCTTCACGACGGTATTAATGGTTTCGGTAACCAGGGTCAGTCAATTAGCCTGGGCTCTCCCAACCTGAAGCCTGAAAAGAGTACCAACTATGAGCTGGGCGCTATTTACGACAACCTTGACGGTTTCTCTGTCGGCGCAACGGCCTTCTTCACCCAGTTCCGTGACCGCATTTCGTCTGGCGACGACCTGCCCAACTGCCAATTCATCGACGCTGATGGTAACCAGCCGTTTGCCAATGCCGCGAACTGCTTGAGCGTGGGCAACTTTACCCAGCAGGATAGCTTCGGCCAGTCGGTCAATGTGGATCGCGCGGAAACTCGCGGTGTTGAGCTGAACACCAGCTACCAGATTGCGCCTGCCTGGACAATCAGCGGTGGTTATACCTATACCGACACCGAAATCACTTCCGGTGAAAATGAAGGCCAAGCGCTCACCAATGCGCCCAAGCACAAGCTGACGGCCGATCTTAACTGGGCGATCAACGAGCGCTGGAATACGGCCTTGGAAGGTGAGTACTACTCTTCGCGTGAGCGCTTTAGTAGCGGCGTCACCGGCTCATCAGCTGCTCTGGTCGAAGAACTGGGCAATAACCTGAAAGGCTATACGCTGTTTAATCTGCGCAGCTCCTACCAGGTTTCTGACAACGTTCGTTTGTCTGGCACTATTTACAACCTCTTTGATAAGGATTTTTCCGCGTACGACACTTATCAATACGACGGCGATACTTACATTGCTTATGAATATACCCAGACAGGTCGCGCCACTGACGGCGTGGCGCTTGATGGCCGCAGCCTGTGGGTTTCGGCAACCTATGACTTTTAACCGTCGATAGCCCTTTGAAACAGTCCTTTGAAACAGTCCTTTGAAATAGTCTTCGAAGTCGCTCGGACAATAGGTTCTCGAAAATCGCTCGCAACGTTCCACTTATTGTTTCAATGCTGACTTGACGCCCTGGCCTAGTGCCGGGGCTTTTTTTATGGACTTGTTTAATCAACCGACCAAGCTATTGGCGTCCTTCTGAGGCCAGCCTCCGCCCTCTTTAATGATCACCAACGTCACAGAACACGACAGGTGATTACATCTACGCCTTTAAAAAATTACGAAGTTATTACAGTTGCGTACATCACAACAGTTTGTTCATGGTTTCATCCTCGATTAATGGAACCTTTAACAATAGAATACAAATCTCATATGAGAATACATAACAGATGTAAACATTATTCATAAAAGCAAACTGCAATATCATTTCAAGGGAAAAACATGGCTTATTTTTCACGTCGCGCCTTGGCTAATGCCATTAGCCTGTCTTCAATGGCCATCGCTGCCGCTGCTACCGCACAGGAAAACACCTCGCTTGATCCGGTTGTGGTGACTGCATCGGGCTTTGAGCAGTCCATCGCGGATGCGCCCGCAAGTATTTCCGTGATCAGCGGTGAAGAGCTGAACCGCCAGTCCTATAGCGATATTACGGATGCGGTTAAGAACATCCCGGGCGTCTACGTGACCGGTGGCGGTGAAGCACAGGACATCAGCATCCGCGGAATGGACAATAGCTACACGCTGTACCTGATCGATGGTCGCCCTATTTCGGCCGGACGAGCGGTTAATACTAACGGGCAGGACGAAGGCAAGCAGATCGGGCTTCCGCCCATTTCAATGATTGAGCGTGTTGAAGTCATTCGTGGCCCCATGTCCTCGCTCTATGGTTCGCAGGCAATGGGCGGTGTGATCAACATCATTACCAAGCGCGTGCCAGATGAGTGGTCGGGCCAGGTGACGACTGAGTACACTCACTCGCTCAACGATATCAACAACGACTCGCAACAGATTAGCTTCTATACCGGAGGCGCTCTGATCGAAGGGCTGCTCGGCTTACGCGTGCATGGCAGTTGGCGCGGCACGGAAGAGAGTGATTACGAGGGTGGTGGCGACAACGCTGAAAGTACGCCTGACAGCGATACGCGCCAGATCGGTGCCGAACTCGTTTTGACCCCGGATGAACTGAACGAATACAGCTTCGGCTATACTGCTTCCACCAAAGAGTTCACCCATACGCCTGGGCGAAGCGTTCCCGAAATTGATAGCCGCGGGAACCCCGCCAGCGCCAGCACCTACCGCTATGACAAGGATGTATTTACGTTAGGCCATAAAGGCACCTATGGCGCCTTTATGACAGATACCTACCTGCAGCACGATATTTCAGAGCGGGTAAATACCACGCCCGATGAGAAGCGCGAAGAAGTAACGACGCTTAACAACCAGTCGACCTACTTCTGGGGCGACCATATGCTGACCTTTGGCGGTCAATACCGGATAGAAGATTTGGTCGATGACACGAATGGACTGCTCGGCAATAGCCCTAACGCCATGCGCAGCGTTGACCGCTGGATTGCCGCGCTATTCGTCGAAATGGAGTGGAGTCTTACGGATGCCTTCAGTGTCACCACCGGCATGCGTTACGATGACGACGAGCTCTTCGGCGGCCACCTTTCTCCGCGTATCTATGCAAACTATCACCTGACGCCCGAATGGACATTTAAAGGCGGTGTATCTACTGGTTACTCCCAGCCTGGCCTTGCCGCAGCCACTGAAGGCTTTGGTCGCGGCACGGGTGGCGGTGGCTCCCCGGCGCCCCATGCACGCGCGCTGATCATCGGTAATGAAAATCTCGATCCTGAAACCAGCACTAACTATGAAGCCGGGTTTGTCTTTACTAGCGATGATCGCCGCCTTACCTCAAGCATGATGCTGTTCCACACCCAGTTTGAGGACAAGATCGCAGAAGACCGCTACTGCAACACGGCGGATGCCGATCGCAATGATCCGTCTACCTGGGAGTGCCCCTACGCCGGTAACGAGTATGTGTTCATCAGCACTTACCGCAATATCGATGAAGCGCAAATGCAGGGCGTAGAATTCACATTAGATTACGACGTTACCCAGGACGTACGCCTAAGCTCCAGCTATACCTATACCGACTCTGAGCAGAAGTCGGGTGAGTTTGCTGGCGAGCCGCTTAATAAGATCCCCGAGCATATGTTTAACCTCGCGGTGGATTGGCAGGCCACACCTGAAATGAACCTGTGGACTCAAGGAAATTATCGCGGCTCCACAAGCGATTTCCTATCACGTACCAGCATGAGTGACGGCACGCCAGGATACGGCTTTGTCGATGCCGGTCTGGTTTATAGACTGACGGACCGCGCGCAAGTTAAAGCAGGGATCTATAATATTGCCAACAAAGAAGTGACGAACGATGAGTACGGGGTAGTACTGGATGGACGTCGGTACAACCTGGGCCTCACGTTCGACTTCTAATGGTTGTTTGACTGGCCATACTCTCTCGATTCTTTTGCCTCGCTTAACGCGGGGCTTTTCTTTTTTCTTTGACTTAGATTGCAACATTTACCTAACCGCAAACTGTGAAATGCATATTATTTGCATCCCCGTTTTTAAGTGGCACAATAGACGACTCTTAATTGCTGTGTGATCTGACAATGTATGACTTTGACGAACTCGCTGCTTTCGCTGACGTAATGGCAACAGGCAGCTTGACACGCAGTGCCCAAAAGCTGGGGTTAGCCAAATCGACCCTGAGCCGCCGCATCAGCCAATTGGAAACGCGACTCAATCAACCGCTATTAAGGCGCCAGGCTAACCGGTTGATTCCTACCGAAGCTGGCCTACTGTTTCATACGTACTGTACTGAACTGCTGACAATGGCCAATCACAGCCAAGAAGCCCTGGCGGAGCTGCGCGAAGAGATCAGCGGTCTCGTTACGCTTGAGGCCCATGGCGCATTGGCACGCAGTTGGATGTCTGAGACCGTCAACGCGTTTTTAAATCGTTACCCAAAGGTAGAGCTGGCCCTTCATACACGCGAAACGCCGCCTTCCAAGATGCACAGCAATAGCGTGCACGTGTGGTTAGGCCATACGCACGAATGCGGCCTTAATCAGGAACGGCTCGGCCATTTAGCCCGCGGCCTGTATGCCAGCCCGCGCTATTTAGCCGGGGCCTGCGCGCTAACCCGCCCAGATGAGCTTGAACACCATGCGTGGGTTGATTTACTGGATAGCGCACCCAATGGGCTATTGTTAGGCCACTCAGAACATGGCGAGTACCTTTTCACACCCCCACATTCGCGTCTGCGGGTGGATTTAACCGCGTTGCATATTGATGCGATTGCGAGCGGCCAAGGCATAGGGCTGTTGCCACACTGGCTAGTAGAAAGACGCGAGCAACACCACCCCGGTGATTTAATTAACTGCCTACCTGGCTGGGAGCCGGCGCCGCTGCCTGTCACGCTACTCTACGCCTATGGTTATCAGTCTAGACGCATCAACGCGCTGCTTGAATTTCTGCGTGAGTACACACCCAAGCAATGGCGTATACCGGTAAGCACCACTTAATCAATTTATCTATTTGCCTTGCCAGTTAGTCTGCTCATTAACGACAATGGGCAACGAATGATTGCCAGGGATAACCAATGCTTGCCGAACTTTTTGCCGTCATGGCCCCCGTACTTGCTGGTGCGGGGCTGGGTTTTTTATGGATTCGCTTAGGGCATCCATACCCTGTCGATTTCGTGACTCGCTTGGTTTTCAACATCGGAACTCCTGCGCTCGTGCTTGCTTCATTAGCAGGTGCCGACATCGATGCCAGTACCTTTGGCCGCACCATGCTCGCCACCGCACTGGTGATTATTACGATGGGGGTAGCAACGTTCGGTGTTGCCAAGCTGCTGCGCCGTGATTGGCGGGTATTACTGGCGCCCATGATGTATCCCAATACCGGCAACATGGGTCTTCCCGTGGTGCTTTATGCGTTTGGTAGCGCTGGCTTTGCATATGGCATCACAGCGATGATTACCGTATCGCTGTTTCAGTTCACCTTGGGTGCTGCCCTCCAAAGTCGTGGCAATCCGCTTAAAACTCTGGTTAAAACACCCACGGTTTATGCCATATTGATTTCGATGGTGCTGCTGCTGACCAATACTTCATTGCCACCTTGGCTCTCCAACACAGTGGGCCTAATGTCTGGTTTTACCGTACCGTTGATGTTGATTACCCTAGGTGTTTCTCTGGCAAGTATTCAGGTCAAAAACCTACGTTCAGGGCTTGGCTTTAGCTTGGTGCGTATCCCCTTGGCGGCCGGTGCTGCTTGGCTGATTGCCGGTTGGCTGGGGCTTCCGCCGCTCGCGCAAAGTATTTTGGTCGTGCAGATGTGCATGCCAGTGGCTGTGTTCAACTATTTGTTTGCCCAGCGCGCCCAGCGTGAGCCCGCCTATGTAGCGAGTCTGGTATTTTGCTCTACCCTATTAGCACTGTTCTATCTTCCTGTTCTATTGGCTCTATTGATGTAGCCTGGAAGAGCCTTCCCGAAAGGCAATGCGTCACTGCTAAACTAAAAGCCTGGCAACTATCGCTATACTGACCGTTACGAAAACGGTTTCAACGACGGTTTCAGTGCGGTCCCGTCATTACCGGAGAGCTCTTTATGCAAAATGCAAACAAGGCTTATGCGCTACCCCGCTGGCTAGCGCCTGGACTTACCACACTCTGCCTAGCTGCAAGCTTAAGTAGCGCCCATGCAGAAACCGTGGGTGAGGTGGTCCAGACCGAGTATCTTGATTTTACGATTGAGCGGATAGCCGGAGATTTTGAACATCCCTGGGCGGTGGCGTTTTTACCGGATGGCCGTTTTCTGGTCAGTGAGCGTAACGGCCAGTTGAATCTGGTTGATGAAGAAGGCCACTCAAGAGCGCTTGAGGGCATGCCGCGCGTCAACCATCACGGTCAGGGCGGGCTGCTGGATGTTGTACTCCACCCTGAGTTTGGTGACGCCAGCGGCGAGCATGACTGGATTTACTTTACCTGGAGCAAGCCAGATGACAATGGCAGCCGCAGTGCGCTCTCCCGGGTAAAATGGCAGGGTGATGCGCTGGGCGATGTGGAACACCTGTTTGAACAGGATCGCGCATCCGGCCCCGGCCGCCATTACGGTTCACGTATTGCCTGGTTAACCGATGGCACGCTTTTAATGAGCGTTGGCGATCGTGGCTCCGACCCATCTAGAGCCCAGGCAAGCGACGATCATGCGGGCTCTACGCTGCGCCTGACGGAAAACGGCGATGTGCCAGAAGATAACCCGTTTGTGGACAATACCAATACCCTGGATGAGATTTACTCCATGGGGAATCGCAATATTCAAGGCATGATCGTACGCAGCAACGGTGAGGCATGGGTAACAGAACATGGCCCGCTTACCGGCGATGAGCTGAATCATATTCAGGCAGGCCTTAACTATGGCTGGCCGGAAGTCACGCTAGGCAACGATTACGCTACCAATGAGCCGCTAGGGGCAGACTCACTCCCCGGCATGGTCGATCCTCACTATGCTTTTGAAGGCCGCTTTGCGCCTTCAGGTTTGGCAGAAGTCAGTGGCGAGCGCTTTAGCGACTGGGAAGGTGATTTACTCGCTGGCGGTTTGAGTAGCGAGCAACTGCTGCGCCTGCGCCTTGACGGCGAGGAAGTGACGGAAAACGAGCGCCTTCTGGATGGCCAGATCGGGCGTATTCGCGATGTTCGCCAAGGCCCCGATGGCGCAATTTACTTGCTAACTGACGAGACCCAAGGCAGCCTTTACCGTCTTCTGCCCACAGAGCAACCTTAAAACACTGTGCTTTTCATTGATGAAAGGCTTGATACCCATACGGAAGCAGCATGCGACTTCGTAATTTAATTATCTTAACCGTTATCGTACCGCTGTTTGTTGTATTGGTGGTATTTAGCATCGTCGCCATCAAATCGCTGGAAGACAATGTTCGCTCCAAACTGCAAACCGAAGTCGAAATTATTACTCGGGCGCTGAGCACCTCTTTAAGCTATGCCGTTACACGAGAAAGCCCGGCCCCTTTGGAAGAGGCGCTACAGTCAGCGTTCTCTTTTCACCGTATCTATGGGGCCTATGTTTTTGATCTGCAGGGGCGTGAAGTTTACGGGCTGGGGTTAGGCAAAGATCTCTTCACACCCGAGGAGATCCGCCAGGTTATCGAACGTGACGACCTTTACAGCAATTACCGCCAGCAAGAGGGCTGGACTTACTATTCAGCCATCACACCGTTGCGCACCCAGGACGGCACGGTACACGGCGTACTTCAGGTAAACCGTTTGAATACCGGTATCGAGAACTACACCGGGTTCATCAGTATCGTGGCGGTCCTTGTGTTTGTGATTGGCGCGGCCGGCATCGTGTTCAGCATCTGGTGGGGGTTCAGGCGCTATATAGAGCGCCCGCTAAACCGCTTATTGCACGTTATGCTTTTGGTGGAAGACGGCGATCGGAGCCAGCGCGCTACCGTAGACGGCCCCACTGAGTATCGTCGGCTTGCCTCGGGCTTAAACGGTATGCTCGACGCTATGGCAGAAAAAGATCGCGATATTGAAGTGCGTCAGCACAGGGAGATCGAGCTTGAAAAACGCCTGCGCAAATCTAAAAAATTAGCCGAACTAGGCGTTTTAGCCGCAGGAGTTGCCCACGAAATCGGGGCGCCGCTGACGGTTATTAATGGCCAGGCCCAGCGTTTAGCGCGCCGTGACGTAATTGGTGATGATGAACGCGCAAAATTAGGGCGTATTCGTAATGAAGTAGAGCGCATTGTTGAAATCGTGCGCCAGCTGATGGAATTAGGTCGCCAGCATAATGTCGAAAAAGGCGAACTGGCATTAGATCAACTTATCCAAAATGCCAGCGAGTTAGTGGAAGAGGAGCTGGAGCCAAGAAATATACGGCTGGACGTTGATCTTCCGTTGCCCACCCCCCATTTATTAGCAAATGGTCAGCAAATCGTTCAGGTGCTTACCAACTTATTGCGCAATGCCGCGCAGGCGCCTGGGGTTTCTCATGTTCGCGTTCGAGCGCGCAAGAATGAACATGAACTAACGCTCTGGGTGGAAGACAACGGGCCCGGGATCCCCGTCGCAAATCATCAGCACGTTTTTGATCCCTTTTTTACCACCAAGCCGGTGGGCCAAGGCAGCGGCTTAGGACTTTCTATGGTGCACCGTATTATTAATGATCACGGCGGTACGATTGGCGTATTTAACAGTACTCTTGGCGGTGCTGGGTTTGAAATCACGCTACCCCTTAGTGAAACCGCATCCGCTTGAGGACAACATTTGTGACCCATCAGGAACACCCTTTACCGTTGTTGGTAGTGGAAGATGACCCCGCGATACGAGAGCTGTTAGAGGAAGAGTTGAACGATGCGGGCTATCAGACGCTTGGCGTGCCTAGCGCTGAAGAGGCAATCGCCCTATTAAGCCATACGCCAGTGGCCATGATGATTACCGATGTACGTCTGCCCGGAATGACCGGCATTCAGCTTCTTCAGCAGCTTCGCCAAAGTGGCAGTGAGCTGGGGATTATTGTGATTACCGCTTTTGGTACGATTGACCAGGCAGTAGAAGCACTCAAGCTGGGAGCGGATGATTTTTTAACCAAGCCGCTTGATCTGGACGCTATTCGTGAAGCCGTCTTTCGGGTGCTGGAGCGTCAGCGCCTATCGCTCTCCCATGATACGGAGCTCAGCCATTTTCATGGCATTGTGGGTAAAAGCCATGTGATGCAGTCGCTTTTTCATGACGCCTCACGCTTGGCTAAAAGCAATGCCCCTATTCTGATTCTGGGCGAAAGCGGCACCGGCAAGGAGCTGCTGGCGCGTGCAATCCATCAAGAAAGTCCACGCCATGACGCCCCCTTTATAGCCGTCAACTGTGCCAGCATTCCTGCTGATCTAATGGAAAGCGAGTTTTTTGGTCATGTAAAAGGTGCTTTCACAGGGGCTAACGAAGCGCGGAAAGGACTGTTTCATACCGCCCAGGGCGGCAGCTTGTTTTTGGATGAGATCGGTGAAATGCCGATTAACCTACAGGCTAAACTGCTCCGTGCGCTTCAGGAAAAAACCGTACGCCCGGTGGGCGGCGAGCGCGAAGAGCCGGTGGATGTGCGCATCATTGCCGCCACACACCGTAACCTGGATAAAGAAATCGAGCAGGAGAGCTTTCGTAGCGATTTATTTTATCGACTGGAAACCTTTTCGCTGCGGATTCCGCCCCTGCGTGAGCGGGGCACCGATATTGAACATCTGATTTTTGCGCTTATTGATAAGCATTCAGAAGCGCAGAACAAGCAGATTGAACAGATTGAGCCTGATGCTTTAAATAGCCTTCTGAACTACACCTACCCAGGTAACGTGCGCGAGTTGGAAAACGCGGTAATGCGCGCTGTCACACTTAGCGAAGACGGCATTCTGCAGCATCAAGACCTACCTGAAAGGCTGCGCGAACACGCATCCCAAGAAACCAGTGTGGAAATCACCCCTACGTTGAGCGGTGAAATACTCCCAGGCACACAACTACCGGCCCCCTCACCTACCCGCTGGCCAAGCCTTGAGGAAGTAGAAAAGCGCTATATACGCAAAGTATTGGAAGCAACTGGCGGCAATAAACGCCGCACAGCAGAGCTTCTGGGGATTGCGCGACGAACGCTGTATCGCCGTCTTGAAGATACGGAAGAGTAAGAACTTTTTTATCTAGGAGGCCAAATTAGCTAC
>NZ_JBQSWC010000025.1:0-75394 GCF_052376775.1 Halomonas sp. AOP43-A1-21
GGCGGGCGACACCGTCACCCTGAGCGTGGGCGACAACACCTACGAAGGTGAAGTCACCGCGGACGCCGACGGCAACCTGACCTACGCCATCGACGTGCCCGGCGCGGTGCTGGCCGAGAACGATACCATCACTGCCGAAGTAACCGGCGAAGACGCGGCGGGTAACGACTACGGCGCTGAGGCCGACAAAGCCTACGACGTCGACCTAGCCCCAGTAGCTAAAGATGGACAGTTGGCAGGAAAAGAAGATACGCCACTGGCGATCACATGGGATGCTTTCAATATTTCAGACGCAGATTCTGCTGATGAAGAGCTGGGCGTGACCATCACCCAGCTGCCTGAAGCAGGAGTATTGCAATACAAAGCTGCCGATGGAAGTTGGCAGAGTGTTGAAGAAAATGGCCAATTCACTAAAGCTCAGATTGACGCAGGCGAGCTGCGCTTTATGCCGACAGCTAATGAATCCGGCTTCGACGGCTATGGTGGCGAAGGGGTAGGTAATCAGCAGGCTGATTACGCGCAGTTCAGCTTTATACCTACGGACGCGCGTAACGAGGGTAAAGAGGCAACGCTTGCTATTGATATCAAGCCCGTTGCCGATGCGCCTGATGTATCAATTACCCTAGGGGAAACGGTAGCTTCCGAGCGCGAAACAGCCATTACGGTCAAGTACGGCAACGTCACGATTGATATCCGGGGAGGAGAGATTGCCGCGACGGGGATTGATGGCAAAATTATCAAGCCTCCGTTTAGCGATGGAAACTTGAATCCTGGAAGTGCTAATAATACGCATGGTGCTGATGTAATTGCCTTAATAGGTGACTTTAACAAGCTGGTAAAAGGAAACCAGACTGTTAACTCTATCAATGGGCAGGACAAGGATTATGTCTTCTTAAGTAAGCCATATGGCAGTTACACAGTGGCGCTTGGTGAGGAGCATCAGAACTCTGGTTATGATGGAACTATTACCGAGAAAGCTACCGGTATCCAAATCAGCCTAAACAACATTAAAGGCCTGATTTTTGGCGATGGGCATACCATGATGCCGATCGAGGCGACGACCACGATTGCCCAAGAGGGTTTCGACATCGTTGAGCTGGATGTATCTGCGAAGCTTGTGGATATTGATGGCAGCGAGTTGTTGTCGGGCATTACGCTAACGGGTATACCCGAGGGTGTCATCGTGACCAGTCAGGCAGGCGCTGAGGTCATCAAGCAGGGCGATGGCTCTTGGTTCATCAGCAACCCAGATGGTCAGAATCTCACCGATCTGGGCTTGCGGATGGAAATACCGCTTAGTGCCGGTGCGTTCGATGTGGTGGCAAGTGCAACATCGAAAGAGGTGGTGGGCTTCAATGATGACGGTACGCCCATCGTCATCGATACGGCAACAAGCACTGCGACCACGGGCATCGAGCAGTACAATATCATCGTCGGCTCACCGGGCAACGATGCAATCGAAGGCAGTAGTGGCAACGATATCATCATCGGTGACGTGGCTGGCCTACAGCTCGTGCCGGGGGCGGATTACAACATTGCCTTTATGGTCGATACCTCAAGCAGTATGGGTGTCAAAGGCATCGAGGATGCCAAGGCCTCTCTGGCGGAAGTTTTCAATGCATTAAAGAACAGCGCCATTGGCGATGATGCAGGTAAGGTCAACATCTTCCTGACTGACTTCAATACGCAGGTGGGTAAGACCGTAAGCGTGGATCTGAAGGATGCAGGGGCGTTGGCAAAACTGCAGGAGGCTCTTGGTGGCATGAAGTACGTGCATAATAAGGGAACCAATTACGAAGACGTCTTCAAGACGGCCGCCAACTGGTTCCATGGTGACCAGGTTCAAGGTAACCCGGGTACTAATCTGACGTATTTCATCACGGATGGTGCGCCAACGTTCTATCAGAGAAATGAGGCAACTAAGGTCGAAGTAGGTATCAAAGGAAGAAATAGCTGGTCTGTTGATCTCGATACTTTTGATTACACACCAGGCACTGTCTATACATTAAATATCGGAGGCATCAATCGGGCAGTAATTAATTCAGAAGGAAGTGTTATAAAATGGACCTATTCTTCAGGAATTTTTGGCTGGGGAGCGGGCTGGTCTTCTGAAGTCATTGGTAAAGTTGGCGCTGATGGGCGAGGAGAGTACAAGATATCGGAACTTGGTGGCAACGGCAGCAGTACGACTGAGGAGGTGCTTACCAGCTCAAAAGCCGCATTTGCGCTGTTGGATGGACTGTCCGACATCAATGCTATCGGTATCGGGCCAAGCCTCAACGAAAGCTCACTGAGCCAGTTTGATTCTGACGGCATCGTGCAGGCGAACATTGACCCTGAAGATTTGGCTGATGCCATCTTAGGCCAGAACACTACGCTGCCATCGGGCGACGATGTCATCAAGGGCGGCGAAGGGAATGACATTCTCTTTGGCGACCAGATCAAGTTTGCAGGTATCGAAGGAAACGGCTTGCCGGCCATGAAGGCTTACATTGCCGATAAGTTGGGTATCGACGACCCCAATGCGCTGTCAGCACAGCAGATTCATGAATACATTACCGAAAACCATGATGAGTTTGGTCGTTTGGGAGGAGCTACTGGCGGTAACGATATTCTCATCGGTGGTGAAGGGGACGATATTCTCTTTGGCATGGGTGGTAACGATACGCTGGTAGGCGGAACGGGTAACGACATCATGTACGGCGGCAACGGTGCCAATACCTTCGTCTGGGAAAGTGGCGACCAAGGTTCTCTTCAAGCACCCGCTGTCGACCAAGTCATGGATTTCCACGTGGGGCGCTTTACCGGTAGTGATTCTGCCGACCGCCTTGATCTGGCCGATTTACTGCAAGGAGAAGACAGCGGCAATATCGATCAGTACATTCATGCTGAGCAGCAGGGCACCGATACCGTACTACATGTCAAATCGGATGGTGGTTTGGCGGCAGACGGAAGCAATGCCGATCAGTATATTGTCATGAAGGGTGTGGATATGCAGGGTTCAAGCTCCTCAGACTTTATACAAAGTATGTTGGAAAACGACCAATTGAAGATTGATTAGAACTGAGCGTAAAGTAAGGCCGCCAACGGGCGGCCTTACTCTATCCTGCTTGGTACACTTGATACCTATCTATCGCTTTTACCCACAGAGGAAGCGGTTATGTTCTATATCAAACGTAACGCCCAAGGTGAGGTTGTCATGCTCAGTAATGAGCCGACGCCTGAGTGCAGTGAAACACTATCGCCTGATTCGCCTGAGGTGATGGCTTTTTTGGCCACGCAAAGTGGTCAGTCGGCGCAGTTTGTGGCTTCTGACCTGGCATTTGTACGCGTCGTGGAAGACATTCTTGCAGTGCTGCTAGAAAAGGGGATTATCTCGTTTACGGATCTGCCCATTCCTGCCCAGCAAAAGATCATGGAGCGTAAATCGCTTCGGGCAAAGAGCGGGGTAGGCCTGTTAAGCGACGACGACACTATTTAGAGCGTCGCCGCTTGAACTTGTGTGCTTCAGCAGATTAAAGACGCACGCCTGGGCCGGTAACGCCATCCATGCCGCTTAAGAAAGTGTGCATTAACTCCTGCGGCTCAGTGACACCTTCCGCGATAACCTGAATTCCCAGCGAATGACACAGTGTCGCCATCCCCCGCACGATGGTCTGTTGCTCATGGGAAGTATCCAATCCACGAATCAAACTGCTGTCTATTTTTAGATAAGACAGCCCCACATCATGCAAGTCGGCGAGTTTAGTAAAGTCTGCGCCCACATGCTCGATGCCGAACTGGCAGCCCAAAGGACGTAAGGTGTTACATAGCCCACGCAATCCGGTTAATGCGGTTGTGTTTAACGTAGCCGGCACTTCAAAGCAAAGCTTGGTTGCCAGTAAAGGAGCGTCTTCAAGCAGTGCCCGCAGCTCCGTAACAAACTGCGCGTTGGTAATCGAGGCAATCGAGAGGTTAATACCTAGCCGCTGTTCGCTGTTTTCTGCCAACTGGGCCAGGGCGGCCTTCACCACAGCGAGATCAAGCCTGGGCTCTAATTCAAACCGTGTTACCCACGGGATGAACACACCGGCGGTCTGCCACTGTTCGCCTAACGCTAATCGGGCCGGACACTCATAGTGAATCACTTGGTTCTGAGCATCGACTACCGGGAAATAAGCTAGTTGTGGGCCTTGTAGGATGGCCTTATCTAAGGCGTTGCGCCACTCCGTGTGGGTATTGAATAGGGCATGGCGTTGATGATGACGAATGACAATACGCTGATAAGCGCTGTCACTTTCCGCTTCGGCCAAGGCATCATCCAGGGCCGCTAATAAAAGGCCACGCTGGTCGTTCGCAGCGTAGGGCGTAATCGCGGCGGGTAAACCTACATCGTTTGCCAGTGCTGCCGTATTATTTAGCGCTTGCTGTAGCGCTGTTTTTAGCGTCTCGACATCGTCTGCCAGGGGTATCAGTAACGCAAAGTCGCTACCGTTTAAACGGCCAATCAGCGGCGCTTCACTTGCTGTATCCAGGGCCGCCAGCTGCACCACAAGCGTACGCAGTAAATGGTCGGTTGCCTGATGGCCTAAGCGCTCATTGAGCTTATCCAGCTCACTGACGCGTACCATTATCATTAAACCACTGGCACGCGCTTCATCGCTTTCCAGTAAGGCACTTAATCGGCCCATAAATACATCACGGCTTAGCGCATCTGTGACAGGGTCATGCTGCAAGCGGCGACGTAGTTCATCAAGCTTCTGGCTTTCACTGTTGAGCATTTGACGTACGTTAGCAGACAGCTGGTTCATGGCTTGCGCCAGGTGGCGCAATTCCAGGGTGCGGGGTTCGCTAATGGTGGTAAAGCGCTGCGCACTAATATCCTGAGCTTGGGCTACCACACGATTAAGCGGACGCTGGATACCACGTACGATGGCCATAGCCAATGCAAAGCTAATGGCTCCAGCGAGAAGAAACCAGCCTACTAATTCTAATGTGCTGCGCCATAGGGCGTCATAGGCAAAACTATGTTGGCTCTCAAGCTCCAGCGTACCAAACTGGCGCCAGCCGTCTTGCACGGTTGCTACGCCGCTGGGCACGTCAAAGTCAATCAACTGCCGAAACCACTGCGGCACACTGCCCTGATAGCTTTCCGCTGTACGTTCAATCAATACGCTATCGTCAGTACCGCGCAAGGTGATTCGCCGGTAGTAGCCGGTATCAAACTGTGCGGCAACGAGAAGCTCTAAAATAACCGTGTCTTTATCAAGCTGGCTCATGGAGAGCGCAAGTGCGGTGGCATTGTCTGAATTTTTAATGCGCACTTCTTGCTCAATATAGTCGCGACTAGAGGTGATACTAACCGCTAAACTACCGATAAATGACAGCAGCAGCAGCGCAATAATCGCAAGCCAGAGCTGTTTGATCAGTGACATGGTGCCTAATGACTTCTTTCCTGGTGACAGAGTGTCTAGAGACATAGTGCCTAATCCTTATTAGATGAAGCCTTGTGATTGCATGCGCTCAAGTACGCCACGCCAGCGCGATAGCCTGGCCAGCGGGTCTGCACGCGACTCAGACGAGCCGCCGGCCCACAGCCCTTCGCTGTTAAAACTGAAAAGTGGGTCAAGGTCGGAGCGCTGCGAGGCGGGCGTGATAGACGGTGCAATGTTATCCAGTACCAGCGGTTCAGCATTAGGCGTCGAATAATAACCTAAGACCATGTGGGCTTGGGTGATCTGGCTGCGTCCAATACGAGCACGCACGTAGATCATTCGCAGCCGTTCACCCGGTACCCCAAGTTGTTTGAGCGTTATGTATTTGGCAATGGAGTAATCCTCGCAATCTCCACGGCCATTGCCCATTGCTTCAAGAGGAGTCGCCCAGTAGTCCTCCTCCCCCCACACCACCATATCGTCAACCCAGCGGATGCGGCGGTTAAAGAAATCGTTGACTTCACGCAGCTGCATTTGGACATCCTGGCCGCGCAGGCGCTCCAGCATGGCAAACCATTCTTCAAGCACGGCAAGGCCTGCCTGACCATAAGCTTGCTGCATGCTTTGGCGTAAGCGTTGGGGGTCAAATGCCACTGCAGGCGTTGGGTGAATGCCTAAACCCGAACCCAATAGCAAAGCGCCAGCAGTTGCTAGGAA
Source organism: Halomonas sp. AOP43-A1-21 (assembly GCF_052376775.1). Lineage (NCBI taxonomy): Bacteria > Pseudomonadati > Pseudomonadota > Gammaproteobacteria > Oceanospirillales > Halomonadaceae > Halomonas > Halomonas sp. AOP43-A1-21. Next base: position 6,132 of record NZ_JBQSWC010000025.1, read on the forward strand.
CTGTCGGCGAGAAAGCTTGAAAGGGGAAGGATTAAAAGGCGCGGGCATGAGTCGCCATCATCACAAAAGGGTATGCTAAGACTACAAGCTGCCGCGATTAAGTTCTACATTTGCTTAATGATAAATAACTACTCCGCTGATGCTTGGTAGATATTGTCTAGAAGCGGTTCCAGCTCAGGCCACACGTTATCTAAAATAATTGGCTGGGCATCGGCGGTTGGGTGGATCCCATCACTTTGCATGAGCGCCTGATTAAGCGCGATATCTTCCAATAAAAAGGGCACTAGCGGCACGTCATACTCTTCTGCCAGGGAGTAGTAAACGCCGGTAAATGCATCCCGATAGGCCTGGCCGTAGTTGGGAGGAATATCAATCCCCAGCAATAACACTTGGGCATCGGCTTCCTGGCTTTGCTCAATCATGCGGGCTAGATTGTCGCGCATCTGAGTAGGCGCAAGGCCCCGCAGACCATCGTTGCCACCCAGCTCCAGCAAGACAATATTGGGCTGTTGCTTGGTTAGAATATCGCTAAACCGCTGCAAGCCGCCGGAGGTGGTTTCGCCGCTGATACTGGCATTGGCCACCGTTGCCTGGTCGCTCAAGCGCTTTTCTAAAAGCGTTACCCACCCCTGGTCATTCTCCAGGCCGTAAGCCGCGCTCAAGCTGTCGCCCATGACCAATACGATTGGGCGCTCGTTTGCGTTGATAGTTGGGGCACTTAAGGTGACTATCAGAACCACCAGTCCGCCGGTTACCATGCGGTTAAGTTTATGCCATGCCACAGGGATGCTTCGCTTCATGCCTCACTCCTCGGATCAATCTACACAGTCTTCCACCGCTGGTATCTCATCGCAAGCGGTGAGCCAACCCAACACCGGCTCTCTAACAAGCGGCAAGGTTCCCGCGACTCCCGTGAGCCGACCTGTTCTTCAGGCAGATAAGCTAACCAAAACGGTTACCAGCGGTGAGCGTAAGCTCGCTATTTTAAATCAGCTGTCGTTAAGCGTAGCGGCGGGCGAGAGCGTTGCAATACTAGGTAAAAGCGGGGCGGGTAAATCAACCCTGCTGGGCCTATTGGCCGGCCTTGATACACCCAGTGACGGCGAGCTCATACTGTTCGGTCAGCCGCTTAGCCGGTTGGATGAAGATGGCCGTGCCGCATTAAGGGCTGGACGAGTAGGCTTTGTCTTCCAGAATTTCCAGCTGCTGCCTACGCTAAGCGCCCTGGAAAACGTGCTGCTGCCGCTGGAGCTTTCGCCACGTGCAGGAGAAGACCACACTGCACAGGCTTGGCTGGCGAAGGTGGGCCTGGGGGAGCGGGTGGATCATCTGCCCAAGCAGCTTTCCGGCGGTGAGCAGCAGCGGGTAGCCATTGCCCGGGCGTTTGTCACCGATCCCAAACTGGTGTTTGCCGATGAGCCAACCGGTAATCTGGACCCCGACACCGGGGCTCAGATTATTGATTTGCTGTTCACCCTTAATCGGGAAGCTGGCACAACGCTTATTCTGGTCACCCATGACCATGCCTTGGCACGCCGTTGTGATCGTTGCCTGCAACTCGCCCAGGGCCAGCTTTTGCCCTTGGATCCCAATACGGTGGGAGGCGGGCAATGAGTGATATTCCCTGGCGATTGGCCGCAAGAAGCCTAAAGCGCGATTTGCGCTCTGCCGATGTGCGTGCGCTCTTTGTCGCGCTGGTGCTCGCCGTGGCCGCTTCCACCATGATTGCCTTTTTTCTCGACCGCCTGGAGCGTGGTCTTGAACGCCAGGCAGGGCAAATGCTGGGAGGGGATTTAGTACTTGAACAGCGAAGCCCCTTTTCAGACGAGCTGCGCAATACCTTGCAGGCGGCTGGTTTTGCGCTAAGTGATCAGGTCGATCTGGTATCCATGATCAGCCTTGGCGAGCGCTTTCAACCTGCAAGCCTTAAAGCGGTCGATGATATTTATCCGCATTATGGCGTTTCATACGTGGACGTAGGCAATGGTGCTGAGCCCTTGGCCCGAGGTCCATTTGCGGGAGAGGCGTGGGTAGACCCGCGCTTGGCCCAGTTGATTGAAATAGAGCTGGGCGACCGTGTTCAGGTTGGCCAAACCGAGTTAACGGTTAGCGGTATTGTTGAGCGAGAAGCTGACCAATCCGGCGGGTTTGGTAATTTTAATCCCCGCTTGATGCTCAATACGGCAGACCTTGAGGCTACGGGGCTTGTGCAGGAGGGCTCTCGAGTCGAGTTTGAACTACTGGCGGCAGGTCCGCCGCAAGCGCTGGATCAAGTGCAAGGCCTGTTGGCGGAACTGCGTCGCGCAGGTGTTGACGTTCGCGACGTACGCGTGGACCGGCCACAGCTGGGTAATGCGTTACAGCGGGCCGACCGCTACCTGGGGCTAGCGGGGTTGGCGGCCGTTTTACTGGCTGGCGTCGCGGTGGCCATGTCGGCGCGGCGTTATGTCGAGCGCCACCTGGATACAGCCGCGTTGCTACGCTGCTTTGGCGCGAGTCAACAGCAGCTTATGGTGCTGTTTAGCCTTCAGCTGATCGGCCTTGCCTTGGTGGCATCGGTGATTGGCGCGTTACTGGGCTTGGCCGGTCAGGCAATTCTGCTGCGTCTTTTGGTTAGCTTTTTACCCATGACGCTGCCACCGCCAGGAGTGACGCCGCTCTGGTTAGGGATATTAACCGCACTGGCGGTACTGGTAGGGTTTGCCGGGCCAACGCTTTTGCGTATTAAGCGGGTTAGTGCCCTTAAAGTGTTGCGCCGTGAGCTGGACCCCTTGCCGCCCTCGGCTTGGCTTGTGGCGGGCGTGGCGGCTAGCGTGTTTGGTGGCTTGCTATGGCTTTATTCAGGCAGCCTGCCCTTAGCAATCTCGCTATTATTGGGCGGTGGTGTGCTGCTGGCAGTGCTGTGGGGCGTTAGTGCGCTGTTACTTAATGGTATTTTGCATGGCGTAAAGAAGCTAGCCGGCGGTGGAGAGTGGGCGCAGGCGCTTCGTTTGGGCGCGCGTCAATTAGCACGTCGCCGCCAAGCAGGTGTCGGTCAGCTCTTGGCGTTTTCAGTAACGTTTTTTGCCATGGCAATGATTGTGCTGGTGCGTGGTGATCTTCTTTCGACTTGGCAGTCGCAATTGCCAGACGATACACCTAATTACTTTGCGATAAATATCCAGCCCGCTGAGCGCGACCCTTTTGAACAGGCCGTGGCTCCGCGCGTGGATACGCAAAGCACGCTTTACCCGATGGTACGCGGGCGGATTACGGCGATAAACGATCAGGCGCCAATGGAGGCCGTACCCGAGGATGCCAGGGGCGATGGTTCTCTGAGACGCGAACTCAACCTTACCTGGCAGGCTGAGCTGCCAGAAGGCAATCAGGTAGTCGCCGGGGATTGGTTTACACGACAAGAAAGCGTGCCTGCTGAGCCGCAAGGCTGGTTGGGCGCCGTGGATGCTACTCCGCAGCCTGATATAGTGCCTATTTCCATGGAAGAGGAGCTAGCGAGTCGATTAGGGCTAGCGCTCAACGATACCTTAACCTTCTCCATAGGTGGCGATGAGCTAACAACGCGCATTACCAGCTTGCGCAGTCTTAACTGGGACAGCTTCAAGCCTAACTTCTTTGTGATTTTCCCGCCCGGCGTGTTGGAGCAGTTTGGCCATAGCTATATCACCGCCTTCCATTTACCCGATGATGAGGAAGGGCTAATACGTCAGTTGGTAAGTGATTTCCCAGGAGTATCGTTACTCAACGTTGATGCGATTTTAGGCCAAGTGCGTGATGTGTTGGCTCAAGTGACGCGGGCAATAGAGCTTGTACTGATGCTAGTTCTACTCGCCGGAATCAGCGTACTTTACGCCGCCTTAACCGCAAGTCAGCCCATTCGTGCCCATGAAAGTGGCTTGTTGCGTGTCTTTGGTGCGGGTAATCGAATGATTTCCCGTATTCAAGGCGCAGAATACGCACTGCTTGGCTTTACCAGCGGCTTAATGGGCGCCGCACTTGCGGAGGTGGCAACCGCCGCACTTTACATTTACTGGCTCGACTTGACGCCGCGACTGCACATCACCTTATGGCTGGCGTTACCGTTTGGAGGCGCGCTACTGATCGGCATCATCGGCCATGCGCTCTCACGCGGGCTACGCCGCCAAGCACCCGCAGCCAGTTTAGGTTTGTTAGGAGAAGCCTAGATAAATCGCTGGCTGAAGCCTGCTCCCACAAAGTAGGGGCAGGTTTCAAAGCAAATCTGTTGGCTTAAATGGGCTTCTATCATCTCAAGATGCACCTATTATTGAGTGGCTTTGAGAGCTTGAATTAACCTTGTGGGAGCCCAGTTCCACTGGGCGAAGGAGGCCGACGGCCTCCCTCCCTGGTTAAGGCCACCCCCTTCGCTGGCTGAAGCCTGCTCCCACAAAGTAGGGGCAGGTTTCAAAGCAAATCTGTAGGCTTAAACGGGCTTCTATCATCTCAAGATGCACCTACTATTGAGTGGCTTTGAGAGCTTGAATTAACCTTGTGGGAGCCCAGTTCCACTGGGCGAAGGAGGCCGACGGCCTCCCGGCTAACCCCTTCTCTGGCTGAAGCCTGCTCCCAAAGCCTCAATGGGCTTTGGCGCTTTTCTTTTGACTAAAATCTGTTCTCTTAACGCTTTTGACCTCTGTGCTTCAATTGATAATATCCTATGCTAATTAAATTAAGCATTTGGGGGCGGTATGCAAGAAAGTTATCGGCTTAGGAGAGGGAGGCTCTCGCTAGAAAATGCCTATTACTTAATAACGATCACCACGCAAAACCGCTATCCTGCCTTTACTAGTTTTCAGGCCGCTTGCTGTGCCTCCAGATGCTTTTACCAGCCTCGCGTTCAAGAGCTTGCAACAACAATTTCATTTGTTGTGATGCCTGATCATGTCCACTGGCTTATTCAGCTTAATGAGCGGCTCCCAGAAGCTGTTCGCCGCTATAAAAGCTATGTTTCGTTGGGGCTGGGGGAAAGCGCTTGGCAACGAGGTTTTCATGATCGAATGATTCGTCAGGAAGAATCATTAAGAGATGTAGCAAGATACATAGTAGGTAATCCTTTAAGAGCGAATTTAGTGCAGGATATAAATCATTACAGTTATTGGGATGCGGTCTGGCTTTGATCTGACATCATGAATATGGGCTTCGTGGAAGCCCAAGTCATTGCTGGTCTGCCGTAGTTCATCAGCTCCTATAGTCTATTTGCCACCAAATTCAGATTAACCTTGTGGGAGCCCAGTTTCACTGGGCGAAGGAGGCCAACGGCCTCCCTGGTTAAGGCCAGCCCCTTCGCTGGCTGAAGCCTGCTCCCACAAGGTAGGGGCAGGTTTCAAAGCAAATCTGTTGGCTTAAACGGGCTTCTATCATCTCAAGATGCACCTACTGTTGAGTGGCTTTGAAAGCTTGAATTAACCTTGTGGGAGCCCAGTTCCACTGGGCGAAGGAGGCCAACGGCCTCCCTGGTTAAGGCCAACCCCTTCGCTGGCTGAAGTCTGCTCCCACAAAGTAGGGGCAGGTTTCAAAGCAAATCTGTTGGCTTAAACGGGCTTCTATCATCACAGGATGTACCTACTGTTTAGTGGCTTTGATAGCTTGAATTAACCTTGTGGGAGCCCAGTTCTACTGGGCGAAGGAGGCCGTCGGCCTCCCTGGTTAAGGCCAACCCCTTCGCTGGCTGAAGCCTGCTCCCACAAGGCCGGAGCAGGTTTCAAAGCATCTCTGCTGGCTTAAACGGGCTTCTATCATCTCAAGATGCACCTACTATTGAGTGGCTTTGAGAGCTTGAATTAACCTTGTGGGAGCCCAGTTCCACTGGGCGAAGGAGGCCAACGGCCTCCCTTAGTGGCTGCACCACCCAACCCCATTCCTGTTTGAGGCCTGTTTTTACCATTAACCGGCAGGGTGTATCTTGAGTGCGCTGATCGCCATGAGCGGCATTCATGCAGTACCTGACGCTGATGCGATGAAAGTCGCGTCCGGCTGCGTTATGATAGCGGCCTGATTTCTTCCATGATCGATCCTTATCTACGAGGTTTCCCGCCAATGTTCAGCCGCGATATGACAATTGCCGGATTTGATGATGCGCTGTTTGATGCCATGCAGAAAGAAGTGGCTCGCCAAGAAGCTCACATTGAGTTAATTGCTTCTGAAAACTACGCAAGTCCGCGCGTAATGGAAGCGCAAGGCAGCCAGCTGACCAACAAATACGCTGAAGGCTATCCTGGCAAGCGCTACTATGGCGGCTGCGAGTTTGTAGATATCGCTGAAAACCTCGCGATTGACTACGCCAAAGAGCTGTTCGGCGCGACCTACGTTAACGTGCAGCCGCACTCAGGTTCACAGGCCAATAGCGCCGTGTTTTTAGCGTTGGTTAAGCCGGGCGACACCATTTTAGGTATGAGCCTGGATGCTGGTGGCCATCTGACTCACGGTGCCAAACCCAATTTCTCTGGCAAGCAGTATAATGCGGTTCAGTATGGCCTAAATGAGCAGGGCTTGATTGATTATGATCAGGTGGCCAAGCTTGCCCGTGAGCACAAGCCTAAAATGATTATTGCTGGTTTCTCAGCCTATTCGCAGGTGATTGACTGGGCCAAGTTCCGCGAAATCGCTGACGAAGTAGGCGCTTACCTGCTGGTGGATATGGCCCACGTAGCGGGTCTGGTCGCGGCAGGCGTTTATCCAAGCCCCTTGCCCCATGCTCACGTTGTTACCTCAACGACTCATAAAACGCTGCGCGGTCCGCGTAGTGGCGTGATTCTGTCGGCAGAAGATGATGCCGACATTGAGAAAAAGCTGCAGTCTGCCGTATTCCCCGGTGGTCAGGGCGGCCCGTTGATGCATGCGATTGCGGCAAAAGCGATCTGTTTTAAAGAAGCTATGGCGCCTGAGTTCAAAGCCTACCAGCAGCAGGTCGTTAAAAACGCCAAGGTGATGGCGGGCGTGTTTATGGAGCGTGGTTTTGATATCGTTTCCGGCGGTACCGAAGATCACCTGTTCCTGCTCTCATTAATCAAGCAGGGCGTAACCGGTAAAGATGCCGATGCGGCATTAGGCCGTGCGCATATCACCGTTAACAAAAACGCTGTGCCTAACGATCCGCAAAGCCCGTTTGTCACCTCAGGTCTGCGTATCGGTACGCCAGCGGTAACTACGCGTGGTTTCGGTGAAGAAGAGTGCCGTCAGCTGGCAGGTTGGATCAGTGACATTCTGGATGTGCTGGCCAAAGGCGAAGACACCAGCGCTATTGAAGCCCAAGTGGCCGAGAAAGTGGCAGAAGTTTGCGGCCGCTTCCCGGTTTATAAGTAAGCCATTAGCGTTATATCGGACAGATAGTTCTCCGGCTATGGATAGCCGCAACGCGCGGGAGGCCCTAAAGGCCTCCCGTGTTTTGCTTTTTCAGATCAAACTTTTAAGACGAAAAGCGATTAACCTAAGCAAGAGCAGCGAGGCTAGCCAAGCTTTTCTGAACCAGGGCAGAGGCTTGCGCCTGCGAGTCTGATTCACAGTAGCAGCGCAGTTCTGGGGCATTGCCAGACGGGCGCAAATGCACAATATCGTTGTTTTCCAGCGTTGCGCGTAAGCCATCGATAGTATTCACTGCTTTAATCGGCGCTGCCAATCCCAAGGCTTCCTGCATCTTTTCAGGAGCTGATTGCCACTTTGCTAACAGGGCATTGCTCTGCTGGGTAGGAAAATCCTTGAGTCGGTCACTGGCGGTGTACCGTAATGGAAGGCCGCTAAATAGCTGCGACAGTCTCATACCGCGTTGGGCTGCTGCTATCATCAAGGTCAATGCAGGTAAAAGCGCATCACGCGTAGGCAGCGCCGCCAGTTCACGATTATCAGCTTTTAGGTCACTGCCTAATAAGAAACCGCCGTTTGCCTCAAACCCCGCAACGCTATCAAACTGCTTGTTGAGCGCTGCCATACTGGCTAATACGTAGGGCGAGCCAATGCGGGTCCGCTCAACCTGTCTAAACGCCCCGCATGCCTCAATGGCAGTATTACAGCTTACCGGCACCGCCAGTGCTTCAATCTTCAGCGCTTGTGCACACAGTAAACCCACCACGTCACCACGCTGCCAGGTACCTGTCTCATCGCCGACCAGGGGCCTGTCGCCGTCACCGTCGGTGGATAGTAATGCATGTAACTGATGCTGTTTTGCCCAAGCGCGGCCCTTTGCCTGGTCTTCTTCGCTGACTGCTTCAGTATCCACAGGAACAAAGGTTTCGCTACGGCCGAGTACAACGACATCGGCACCCAACTCGGTCAATATATGAGCATTTAAATCGCGCCCGGCAGCTGAGTGTTGATATAGCCCTATACGCCAACCTTTTAGCGGCTCTCCGATAAACCACGAAGTAAAGTGTCGAGCGTATGTTTCGTTGGCGGCATCCGAAACATCGTTGCGTACTGGGAGTATCTCTGCAGGCATCGGCGCAGTTGACGTTAAGATAGCGGTTTCATCCTGCTTGGTAATTTCGCCATCAGGGCGGTAGAACTTAATTCCGTTTCGGTCGAAGGGGATATGACTACCGGTGATCATTATGCAGGGAATGCCATCAGTCATGGCCTGCAACGCAAGCGCAGGAGTAGGCAGCACGCCATAGTCATCAACCTCGATACCCATGGCGTGGGCGGCGCCAGTACACGCTGCTACCATGGCTGGACTGCTGGGACGGCGGTCCATACCGATTGCAATCCGTTTAACGTCAAAGCTCGACTGCATGGCGGAAAGAAACGCTACGCTAAATGCGGCACATACTTCGTCAGTAAACTGCTCTACCAGCCCCCGTGCGCCGCTGGTACCGAAGGCGATGCCGCTGTCAGCAATAATGACCGCTGCTAAACGTGTTGAGCTCAACGTGTTTCTCCAAGGTTAAAAGCAGATGTGATGAGTAAGCGTATAAGTTTATGCAATGAATTTAGCACGCTGTAAAGCCGGGGCCATGCATTACCTGTGTTTGGGGCGCTATTCGAGGCATAAAAAATGGCCCCCGCAAGCGGAGACCATCGATAACGAACGTTTCGATACTGTTTAGATTGCAAGTACTGTTTAGATTACAAGTACGGTTTAGATCTCTGCCGCACTTAGGTTTAAACCCACCAGAATAGGGTCATGGTCAGAGCTGCGAAATGGATCTGGCGCGTATAAGTTTTCAACTTGGCGCTCTGTGGTGTACTCAGTGTTGTAATCGAGTGCGGTAGCTTCATCTGAGTTGATATGCCAGGTCGTGGTGCCGGTAACCTGCTTGGCAAGAGACTCGCTTGCCAACGCATGATCCAGAGACCCCCAGAAACCATCAAAGACGTAGCTATAATCGTCATCAAGTAGCTCAAACCCTGCGTCTTTCAGTGCCGTAATGGGGTCTTCCATGGCATAAGCATTCAGGTCACCCAGGATGAGGACGTCCTGATCATCACTTCCAGTGGGGTTGCTTTCCAGCCACGCGAGTAGCTCTTTCGCCGCCTCAACGCGGGTGGGGTTGTTATTACCCTGGCCATCGCCAATGTCGGCTTCGCCGTTGACCACGCTGCCCTTGGATTTAAAGTGATTTACAACCACGGAGAACTGTTCACCGTTTTCATCTTCGAAGGTTTGCATCACCGGGGCACGGTTAGCCATTGAGAAGGCGCCATCGGTTTTGGTAACGGCATCGCCTTTTGGCGAAACAGCTTGGCTGTTGTAGATAACGCCCACCGCAATGGCATCACTCCCCGGGCTTACGATATTGCCTTCAGTATCCTTGGGTGTGCTGTAAGCCCATGTGATGCCATCAAGACCTTTCATTTGCGCATCGGCATTCAAGGCATTAACAAGGGCGGCAATGGCGCTATCTTCCCCGAAGCCATTGTTTTCAACTTCCATCAGGCCCACGACATCGGCACCGCTGGTATTGATGGCGTTAACGATCTTGGCTTCCTGGCGGGCAAATTCATCAGCGCTGTTGGCGCCACGCGGTGAATGTTCCGTGCCATCAATAGTCGTTGTTTTATTGCCATTCTCATCCAACGTATTGAAATAGTTAAGTACGTTGAATGATGCAACCTTGATTTCGGCATCGCCTAACGCATCCACATCGGGTGTGGCGGGGCGCTCAGGGCCGTAAAAATCTAAGCTATCGACGTTTTGTACTTTCCATTCGCCAAAACTGAAGTCCAATATGCCTTCCAGGGTATCCAGCATATCGCCACCGCGTAGCGGGTTGGTGGCCGAGAGTTCTTCACCGTGGCGGCCATAGATAATCGGGTCTGGGTTTTGTGCGGTGTTGGCATCATCGATCTTGATCGTGCGGGCTTCTGCATCCTTAAGCCAGTCGCTATACCCTTCCACGCTAGGCGCATTGACCTCAGAGAACTGCTCAAGCCGTCCGCCAGCAGAAAGTGTTACTTCACCATAACGCCCCAGCTCATAAAGTTCGGTGACCACTAATGGCTGGCCGTCCAAGGCCTCAATAGCGATGCGCATGCCTTCAAAAGCTTCAAGCCCCTGCTTATTGCCGAAAGGCAGCTTGATGACTTTGCTTTGAGGCAGCGGCTGTTCGCGGGCCAAAATATCCAGACTTGATTGATCCGCGGTTAACTGAGTCTTTTCAAAGTACTCAGAAACATTCCCACTGATACGGATCTGATCACCGGCGGCAAGTTGCTCGAGCCACGCGCTGCTGCCGCTTCCGGTATAAACAAAGATACCTTCAGAGGTCAGCGGGTTATCGTCGTTGTCTTCGTCTTCTTCCTGTAGGAAGAAGCCATCCATGCCGGGCGTCACCATGGTAACGATCGCTTCTAGCGTGACGTTCTCACCATCTAGCGCGCTGGTGCCACCTTCACCCTGAACCGTCGAGATCAGCGTAATCTCAGGCTCTGGCTTAATTGCAACGCCAGGAGAGGCGAGGGCGGGCATGTCACCGTTATCGCCCCCAGCAGCAGAAGAGCTAGCCGCGCCTTCTTCATCTGCCTGGGTGAATGCCTGGCGGTCTACGTTCCACGAAGCGGCGTCGTTTTCCGATGTGTCGGGGTAGGCTTCAAAAGCGACTTTATTGCCATCAATGCGCGGGTCGCCTTGCCAGAGAGTCACTGCGTCACCACCGCTGCCCAAACCGGCGGCATTGTCGGCAAAGCCAATGTTAAGACTATCGATGTTACTGATGTTGCTCCAGGCCTCGCGGAACTGGGCCACGGCATCAATGCCACCATCCACGATCACGATGGCGGATTCGCCCGGTGCCAGCGTGGTGAGTCCTTCAATAAGCACGGCATCTTGCGGGTTGGCGCTGTCGTCATCGTAGTAGAGCGGGGATTCAGTAAAGTCCAGAGTGTCACCAGAGCGATTGGTGATTTCAAACCAGTCTTCGGTAATATCCGCCCCCGCTTGGCCTGGCCAGATCTCGGTGATGGCCAGGCCAATGTCGCTTTCGCCCGGCACATAAGGCGCTTCCATCGTGCCGATACGAAATGCCGTTGTTGCATTATCAGGCAGGGCGCTGTGTTCGAATGTCCAGTTGTCGGGATTGCCAATTGCCGCCAGAAGCGCATCGGCGGTGCCGTAGCCATCGGCAGTAAAGGCCGCATTACGCGCGCTGCCGACGGCAATGGCCGTCGTGCCATTTTCAAGGCCCGGCGGCAGGGCAGAGTTATTGGAGTTTGTCGCCGTTTCCTGCCACTCGCTGCTATTGGTTTGAATAGCATAGATAAACGTAGGATCTGTATCTTCGCCCACAAACGCGATGACCTGATCACCGCCCACAGCAAGGTTGAAGCTGCCATTACCTACCGCGGCGCTATTGGCATCAGAGAACTGGTCGGCGTTTTGAGTGTGAGAAATTACCGTGCCTGGGGCAACACCGCCAGCAGGCGCTGTCCACTTCACCGCACCTTCATTGGCTCGGAAACCATCACCTGTCCAGCCGGAATCCGTGAAGGTAATTTCCGCCCCTTCGGCGATACCGTGTAACACCACAAACTGAAACTCTTTTTCGCTGCCGCTAATGGCCGTTACCGCTATATCGCCTGGGCGGGGTGCCATATCCGGCAATGCGGCAAAAGCAATGTCGGTGCCAATAAACTGCTGCTGGCTATCCGGGAGATCCTTTGAAGCGCGACCATCATCAAACCAATCAACCGTGCCGCTATCAAAAAGCACGCTGGCCGAAATGCCCGCATCGCTCATTTTTACATCGAAAAGCGCTTCGGGTTTCGCGGTGAGCGCATTCGGAATGGTATTGAGATCGATACCCTCAATTTCACGAACGGCGTGGTGGCCGTCCCAGAAGTAGAGCCCGAAACCAGCGTCGTCGCCATCGTCTACTGGGCCTGCCAGAATCAGATAGCCCTTATCGCCGGCTTGCTCAATGGCGCGTACGGCTCGGCCGTCAAGGTCCAGACGCAGCGGCTCGCCGAAAGACGCCTGTGCAACGCTACCATTGACCAGGTCGATAGCATTGGTCACCGGTAGCAGTTGGGCGAAGCCATCATCTAGCGGCGCCCGCAGGCCAAGATAAAGGGTATCGTCGATAAACACGGCACCTTCAACGTTTATCCCTAACTCGAGTTTTAGTGCGTTTTCGCCTAACCCGTGCCCGTTGCTGGCATCCCAGTTGGTTAGCTGTTCGGCGAGGTCGGTAAACTGACCGGTTACGTTGATATTAAAGGTGTCAGCGCTGTCGCCTGTAATCTCAGTGGAAAAAATCATTGAGCGCTGACCACTCTCATGGGAACCCACCCAGTACTGTTTATCCTGATAGGTTGCAACCGCTTCCAGGTCAACTTCCTGAGTATCGTTTAACCCCAGCGCCCCATTAAGGTCGGCTTCTAACAGCGGCGTACCGCCCGCTTCACGGTCGAAAAGGCGCAAGATCTGGTCTTCATCATCGGCTACCAGCATTAATCGCCCATCAATCGCGATAGCGGCAGAAGCGTCCGAGGCACCCTGGTAGTAGCGCTCACCCAGAGAAAAGTCGGGTTTAGGCGTAGGCTCTAGCTCGGGTTGTTCGGTCTCTGGTTGCTCGGTCTCTGGTTGCTCGGTCTCTGGTTGCTCGGGCTCTGGTTGCTCGGTCTCTGGTTGCTCGGTCTCTGGTTGTTCGGGCTCTAGTTGTTCGGGCTCTGGTTGCTCAGGCTCTGGTTGTTCGAGCCCAGGTTGCTCGGGGGCTTCGCTTTCCAGTTGTTCAATGTACTGGTTTAGTAGCGATGCCGTATCACTATCGGCAGTATCCGTGAATCTGCTCAGTAGAGAGGTCAGTGTACGGGCAGGCTGTTGTTCAATTCCCTCGTCGCTATTGATAAATTCTTCAACGACCTCTGCATGAGTAAGCCCAGCATCCAACATATTCATCCAGTAGCTAGCACCGTCAGCATCTGGATTGCGGTTAAGTACGCCGTTATATAGCTGTGTTAACCAAGAAGCATGATCTTTGTTAGCTAGGGTTTCTGTGAATTCGACAGAGTTTTTAAAATTATTAGCAATATCTTGGAGTGCGACACCGCTGCGGTATTCCGACGCCCAGTATGCTAGGCCTTCCGGGTCAGCAGGGCGCAGTAAATGAGTGCTATAGAGCTCTACAATGGGTTGAATAAAGTCTTTAAATTCATCGCTCGCCAAAAATTCTTCAGCAATACCTAGGGTGTCAATCTCACCGTTATTTTGTGCGTCTACCCAATAGCTTAAGCCCTCTTCATCAGGTTCTCGCAGTAATAAGTCACGATACAAAGACGTAACAAGTTGTAGGTTTGTCATGCTGCTAATCCTTTTGGGGATAAGGTTGTTGAGTGACAGAAAAAAAGAAACTACTCATACAAGATGGCAATTAAATGACTGTTTGTTTGAAGCTAGATATTCATTTTCTTTTTTTACCTTTGCGCTTTGGCAGAAAAAATCGCAGCGGCGCTGAAAATGGATGTGATTTTTCTTAGCAAAATAATCGATTCTTAAAAACGTCATCTTCTCGTCATTGTTGGTGATTACGCTGTTTTTCAGCGGTTTTTCACTAATGATTAAAAAAAAGGGTTCATTATGAGTAATTATCAACTTCAGCTACTGCATGCAGCCGATATGGAAGGAGGGGGCGGGGATTTGCTTAATGCCCCGAACTTTATTTCTATTGTCGATCATCTGGAAGATCAGTACGTCAACTCTCTTTTTATAAGTTCGGGTGATTTAGTGTTACCTGGCCCTTACTTAAGCGCTGCCTCTGAGGCTAGTTTGCAAGCTGCTTTTCAAACAGCAGTTGAGGATGTTTACGGTTTAGAATCAGGCTCAATGAGTGGTATCACTGCCGCCTCAGGGCGGGTTGAGTCCCTGTTGATGGACTTGGTCAATGCAGCCGCGGTTACTCTAGGCAATCATGAGTTTGATCTTGGAACCGGCCTGATTGCCGACATGCTTGCGCCTGTAGTGAATGGTGAAAACGCATCGGATGTGGCATGGCTCGGTGCGCAGTTCCCTTATATTTCTGCAAATCTTGATTTCTCTGGCGATGCGGCCCTAAGTGGCTTAGCCACTAACGAGATTTTCTCTCACGAGGCTTTCCAGACAACCCTGGAAGAGGTATTAGCTGGCGCGAATAAGCCCAAGCTAGCTCCCGCGGTGATTGCTGAGCGGGGAGGTGAGCAAATTGGGATTATCGGTGTTACCACGCAAATTCTTGAAAGTATTTCGTCGATCGGTGGTGTGGACGTACTTTCAGGTGGCAGCAACGATATGCAAGCCCTGGCGAATATCATTCAGCCTGTGATTGATGATCTTGAAGCCCAGGGCGTTAATAAAATCATTCTCAGTGCGCATCTCCAGCAAATTCAGTTCGAAGAAGAACTGGCAACCCTGCTGGATGGAGTCGATATTATTATTGCGGGTGGTTCAGATTCGCTATTGGCCAATGAGGCAGACATTGAACGCGGGCTATTCCCCGGTGCCGGTGAGCCTTATGACACCTACCCGATTCTTACTAAAGATGCTTCTGGCAATGACGTTGTTGTCGTTAATACCGATGCCGGTTGGCGCTACGTCGCACAGCTAGTTGTTGATTTTGACGAGAATGGCCATATTATCGCCGATTCTATCGAACAGGACACATCGGGCGTGTTTGCTTCGACTGATGAACAGGTTGAGGCGCTATGGGGTAGCCTGGAAGCCGCTTTTGCTGAAGGCACCAAAGGGCAAATCGCCCAGGATTTAGTCGGCGCAGTAGGTGATTTTGTGGCCGATCAGGATGGAAATATCCTGGGTCTTACAGACGTTTATCTGGTGGGTGAACGTGGTGCTGTGCGTACCGAAGAGACCAACCTGGGAAACCTGACGGCTGATGCCAATCTTTGGTATGCCCGCCAGCTTGATGATGAGGTAATGGTTTCGTTCAAAAATGGTGGCGGTATCCGCGAGGCCATTGGTGATGTAGTCGTCCAAGGTGGCGACAGCGCACCTAGCTATCAGGCCCCGTCTGGTAATTCTGCGATTGGCAAGCCTGAAGGCGGTGTTTCTCAGCTAGATGCCGCTTCCGCCTTGCGGTTCAATAATGATTTGGCCATTTTGACTCTTTCACGCGGTACGCTATTGGACGTACTTGAGCATGCAGTAGCCGCTGCTGCACCGAATATAACAGCTGGCCAGTTTGCTCAGGTGGGTGGCATACAGTACAGCTATGATTGGAGTCTGCCAGCCGGCGAGCGCATTCAAAACGCCATTATTGTTAACGAAGAGGGTGGCGTGCACGATGTATTGGCTGCGAATGGTCGTTTAGTTGGAAGCGCAGAGGAAACGGTTAAAGTAGTTACGCTAGGGTTTATGGCAGATGGCGGTGATGGCTACCCGCTAGAAAATCGCTATGTTGATCGCATTGATCTAGTAGATAGCTATGATCTAGAAGGCAAGTTTGACTTTGCTGAAAAAGGCACAGAGCAAGACGCTTTTGCCGAATATATGGGGGCCATGTTCAGTGAAACCCCTTTCAGCGAAGCCGAAACGTCTGCCAGTGAGGATCTGCGTATTCAAAACCTAGCGGTGCGCGACGATGCTGTTTTCAGTACATCAGTTGACCCGCTGATACGGCTTTATGATGCTGCCTTTGATCGTGATGCCGATGGTAAAGGGCTTGGATATTGGTTGGAAATTAATGAAACAATAAGCGTAAGCGAAATTGCGCATTATTTTGTCATCTCCGATGAGTTTAATAATCAGCATGGTAATCTGCAAAATGATACTTTTGTTGATTTGATGTATTCCAATGTGCTTGAAAGGCAATCGGACTTAGCTGGGAAGGAGTACTGGCTTGGTGAACTAGATAATGGTGTCGATAAAGCGAGCGTAATGGTTGGTTTTACAGAGTCTGATGAAAGCCTATTACTGTTCGGGTAATGGTTTTCATGGCCTCAGAGTAGAAAGTCCATAAACACTCCAGTATGGCATCATTAAGTTCCCATAACGCCCCTACCCCTGGTAGGGGCGTTTCTGTTATGCTGCCGCGATTAATCTTCGCGCGACTATTTCTTTGATTCAACGGTGATCCCTCCATGGCAAAGCAACAGGAAGCAACGGATCTACAGCGTGCATTAAGCGCCTGTAAAGGTTCGTTTGTATCGGTGGGTTTTTTCAGTATGTTTGTTAACCTACTGATGCTCGTTCCTCCGATGTATATGCTCCAAGTATACGATCGCGTACTTACCACCCAAAGCTTCGACACTCTTGTCATGCTGACCCTGGTAGTCGTATTTCTTTTTATGGTGATGGGCGGGCTAGAGCTTGTAAGATCGCGAATGCTAGTCAGGATCGGCAATCGGCTGGACACCACTATTAATCAACGTCTTTATAGTGCAATGTTTCGCCGCAGTATTGTTGCTCCAGGCACGCAAAGTGCCCAACCGCTTAACGACCTGACGAGCTTACGACAGTTTCTCACTGGGAATGGCCTGTTTGCCTTTTTCGACGCTCCGTGGGTGCCTGTCTATCTAGGTATTTTGTTTATTTTTCATCCATGGCTAGGCATTTTTGCCACATGCGCGGGTATTATTTTATTCATACTTGCTTTGGTAAATGAAAAATCAACAAAAGGCCTTTTGGCAGAAGCCAACAGCGAGCAAATTCAGGCGCAAAATCTTGCCAACTCCAACTTAAGAAACGCTGAAGTGCTACATGCAATGGGGATGCTACCTGGCATCATGGGACGCTGGTCAAAGCGCCACCATGAATTTTTGGCCAAACAGTCCCAAGCAAGTGATCGTGCGGGCGCGTTAACCAATACGTCCAAAGTGATGCGCTTGTTATTCCAGTCGCTGATTCTGGGCCTGGGCGCGCTTCTGGTGCTTAATGGTGATATGACCCCAGGCATGATGATTGCAGGCTCCATCCTGATGGGGCGTGCGCTGGCGCCAATTGACCAGATGATCGGCGGTTGGAAAGGTTTTGTCGCGGCGCGAGGTGCCTATAGCCGCTTGAATGATTTGCTTACCCAAATACCCGATGATCAACGCCGTATGTCGCTACCGGCTCCTAAAGGTATCATTGATATTGAAAACGTCGCTGCGGCGCCTCCTGGCACGCGTATGGCAACCATTCGGGGTATTAATTTTAGCGTGGACAAGGGCGAGCATGTCGGGATTATTGGTCCTAGTGCGGCCGGTAAATCCACGTTGGCTCGTGTGCTGTTAGGTATCTGGCCAACCCAAGTTGGCGATGTTCGTCTTGATGGCGGTGAGATCAATCAATATAACCGTGATGAACTAGGCCCTTATATTGGCTACTTGCCACAAGATATTGAATTGTTTGATGGCTCTATCAGTGAAAACATTGCCAGATTTGGCAATATAGATCCTGAAAAAGTGGTTGTGGCGGCGAAAAAAGCTGGCGTACACGAGATGGTGTTAGAGCTCTCAAACGGTTATGACACCGTAATCTCTTCTACCAGCGGTGCTCTTTCCGGGGGGCAGCGTCAGCGACTCGGCTTGGCGCGAGCGCTGTATGGAAACCCTGTTTTAGTCGTATTAGACGAACCCAATGCCAATCTGGATGACGCAGGTGAGCGTGCGCTAGGCCAGGCGATCTCCCATTTGAAAGCTGAAGGTACAACGCTGTTTGTCATTAGTCATCGTACTAGCGTGCTGAAGTCCATGGATAAATTATTGGTCATGAAAGAAGGCCAAGTAAGTATGTTTGGCCCCAGAGACCAAGTGCTTGCCCAGTTTGCTAAAAAATCGCGCCCACAAGTAGGCCAGCAAAGTTCAGCTCGCCTTTCCGCTATTTCCGGTGGTCGTAGTGGCGGCAGTGAGGAGTCGTAATATGAGCAAGCATAAAGATCAACTTCCTGCGAAAAACGAAATTGATGTAACCCCTCAGGGACCGGCCACTATTGATGGTGAGGCCCAGGAAGTGTTGCCCACCAGCGATAAGGGCTATCGCAAGCTGGGGTACGCGATTTTAATTATTGCACTAGGCGGCTTCATATTATGGTCGGTGACCGCCTCTTTGGCGGTGGCCGTTGTCGCACCAGGCAATGTATCGATGGAGTCCTTCAAGCGCACCGTCCAGCACCTTGAAGGCGGTATCGTGCGCGAACTATTGGTCTCTGACGGTGACCAGGTAGAAGCCGGCCAGCCGCTGGTGGTACTGAGCGACACCCAAGTGCGTTCGCAGCTGGAAATTGCCCAGTCTCAGTATTACATCAACCGGGCAATGGAAGCGCGTTTGCTGGCAGAACAGCAAGGGGCTGAGTTGCTAGAAATGCCCGAAGAGCTCAGCTCTGTAGATAACGAGCGTGTTCAGCAGGTGAGTGCCGTACAGCAAGGCCTTTTTCAAGCCCGCCGTCAATCACTGCAAAGCACCTTAGAAGCAATGGACGAGCAGATTGTACAGATGCAAGAGCAGATTGATGGTCTGGAGTCCCGCACTCGGGTCAATAACCAGCGCATCAGCTCGCTGCGCTCTGAAGCCGAAGACTTCCGTTCGCTCTACCGTGAAGGGCTGGGGGATAACCAGCGGCTGCGCGAGCTGGAACGTCAAGTTTTGCAATACGAAGGTGACAATGCCGAGTTCCAGGCCAATATGGCCCAGCTGCGTTCGCAGATAAGCGAAAACCGCATGCAAAAAGAAACGACCCAGCAAGAGTTTCAGGCAGAAGTAGGGGAGCAGCTGCGCAACGCTCAGTCGCAAATAGCCGAGGCGGAAGAGCGTATCACGTCGTTAACCGATCAAGTGAATCGGACCGTGGTAAGCGCGCCTGTCTCTGGCACCATCGTTGGCCAGCAGGTGCATACCGTTGGCGCGGTGATTCGCCCAGGCGACCCCATCATGGACGTTGTACCTTCCAATGACGGGTTCGTGGTCGAAGCCCGCGTGCCCACGCGCGATATCGATAACCTGTTTTTGGGCCAGCTCGCCGAAATTCGTTTCTCCGCGTTCAACCAGCGCCTGACGAATATCATCGATGGCGAAATTATCCATATTAGTGCCGATAGCTTTGAAGATGAAGCAACCGGCCAGCGCTATTACAAGACGCGCATTCGCGTTACGGAATCTGGGCGCGAAGATATGACCGAACAAATGCAGTTGCTGTCGGGTATGCCAGCGGAAGTAATGATTCGCACTGGGGAGCGCACCTTCGCCAGCTACATCGCCAAGCCTGTTACCGATATGCTGGCTCGCGCTATCCGGGAGGACTAATGACACGGACGCCACGCTTTACCTTGAGTGCGCTGACCATTGCGGTTGCTTTATTCAGCCATGCTGCATTCTCGCAAAATGATGTGCCGGTTGATCAGCAGTCGTTGAACGAATTTGAAGCGCTGACCGATGCCGCCGGCGAGCCCGGAACGCTGCCTTCTTTGCCGGGCCTGTTCGTTCGTGCCTTGGAACACGATTCGGATCTGTCACGCCAGCGGTTTGAGCTTGAAGCCACGCGCGAAGAAATTCCCATGGCACGCTCACGGCTGCTGCCCCAGGTGACCGCTACGGGCGGATACCTATGGCAAGACTCGACCAATATTCAAACCGTTGAAGAGATCGACCAGTTTGGTAACACCCAGCGACCTGGTGAAATAGACGAAACGTACTGGCAAATCCAGCTCCAGCAGCCGCTCTTTAGTCTTGAACGTTGGCGTAGCGTCGATGTTGCTGGCGCTCAGGTAAGTGCCGCTGAGCTTCAGTTAGCTGTGATCGAGCAAGAGCTTGCGATGCAAGTCAGCGAAGCGTACATAAAAGCTTATCTGGCGGCTCAGCGTTCAGGCTTGCTGGAAGCCCAACAGGAATCGCTTGATTTGCAGGTGCGCCAGGCAAGTCGCGCTTTTGATCTGGGCGTGGGAAACCGCGTTGATCTGCTCGAAGCTCAATCCCGTTATGATCAGGCTGTTTCAGACGCCGTAGAAGCAGAAAACGAACTGGACAATGCACTTAGTGAGTTAGAGCGCCTGACCGGGGTGATGCCCACTTTTAAAAGCGGCTCTCCGGGTGAATTATCCAGCGTAACGCTAGATGACGAGATTGGTGAGGTCGAGCACTGGTTAGCACGTACAGGGCAAAGCTTGAGCGTCCTGCTGGCAACTGAGCAGCAAAAAATTGCCCAAGCGGATACTGGTGTAAGGCGCGCAGGCTATTACCCAGAGCTTAACCTGAACCTCAGCTATTCCGACCGCAGTAGTGATGATATTCTACGCGAAAGTGAAGACTACCGTGCAGGTGTCGAACTTAGTGTACCTATTTATCGCGGCGGTTATACCAATGCCAGCGTGCGCCAGGGTGAAAAGCGTATTGAGGCAGGGCAAGCGACGGTCGATAACGAGCGTAATCTGGCCATGCAGGAAGTCCGTCGCCGTATCCGAGCACTAAACGGTGGACAGCGTCGTCTAGAGGCTTTAAACCAAGCAATTGCTTCAGGCCAACTGTTTCTTGAGGCAGCAGAGCGTGGCGAGCAGTTAGGCCTGCGTGATTTAGTGGATGTGCTTGATGCTCGCGCCAGTTTTTACGATCAGCGTATTCAGTATGTCGATACGGTGGGCAACTACGCCCTGGATATGTTGGCACTGCATAGCGCCGTAGGTAGTTTAGCGAGTGAAGACTTAGATCGCATCATGGCGCTACTGGCCTCGATGTCCACGTCAGTGCAGGTAGCCCGGTAGTCAGCAACTATGGCCGTTATAAAAACAAGTCAAAGCAATGAATGGTTGCGGCGTGCCATGCGCTGCTTTGACGCAGGTATAGCCATAGGTGTTTCTCTTTTCGTGCTATGGCTAATGCCGCACATTGTTGTAGAAAGCAACGACTACCTCTTTCTGATCTTGATTGGCAGCTTATTGCTACCCGCGGTTGGGGAGCTGATAGGGCTCTATCAGCCGTGGCGCGGTCGCAGTCTGTACAACATGCTGGGTATTTACCTTGCCGCCTGGACAGCCACGTTGGGGCTACTTAGCCTGTTATTAGTGGCTATTCAAGAAACGCAAAGTTTCTCTCGTTTGTGGATGGGCGTTTCAGCTCTGGCGGTGCTCACCATAGGCAGCTTAATGCGCACCTTGCTTTACGGCTATCTCAAACGTCTGCGTGCCAAAGGTCACAACCTTAAGCGCGTATTGTTAGTGGGCAAGAAAGACAATATCGCACTGCTAGAAGAGAAGATCGTTGAAACGCCTCATGCAGGTTATGTCGTGGTAGGGCACTTTATTGACGAAGATGACACTACTTTTTTTCATAAGATGGCAGGGTTTGCTAAAGCTAATATCTTTCAGCGTGATTTTGATGAAATCTGGCTAGGGTATCCGCTGGTTCAAGGCAACCGTGTACGCCATCTGATGCGGCTGCTTGCCGGGATCCCCGCCAGCATACGGTTTTTTCCGGATTTACCTGATATTCGATTGTTGAATCACCGAATAACTCAAGTCGCCGGCCTTTATTCGTTAGAGCTTAATTATACGCCTTTAAATGGCCCTATGCGGCTTATCAAAGCGCTGGAGGATCGCGTGCTGGGGCTTGCGTTATTTATCATGTTTAGCCCTGTGATGCTGGCCGTGGCGATTGCCATTCGCTGGAGTATGGGAGGACCTATCCTTTTTAAGCAAGAACGCCATGGCTTAGATGGCAAGCGTTTCAGAATCTATAAATTTAGAACGATGCACCTTCATGAAAGTTCGGTAACCAAGCAGGCTTCACAATTTGATGAGCGTATTACCTCTATTGGCCGTTTTTTACGCCGCACTAGCCTGGATGAGCTGCCCCAGCTATACAATGTTCTTCAAGGACGCATGTCGCTGGTAGGGCCAAGGCCTCACGCCATGGATCATAACGATCATTATAAAGATCATATCGATATCTACATGCAAAGGCATCGCGTCAAGCCCGGTATGACAGGCTGGGCACAGGTGAATGGCCTAAGGGGCATTACTGATGATGTCAAGCTCATGGAAAAGCGCGTTGAGTACGACTTATATTATATTGAAAATTGGTCGCTGGGGTTTGATCTCAAAATTTTAGCAATGACTGTGGTGTGCGGCTTTGTGAATCAGCAGCCCTGAAAAGACAAGCGCTTAAGGAAATATATGAAAAGGATGACTTGGAAACGCTCGGTACATGTACCTGAGTGTTTGCCTGCGATCGTCGCTGGAGTATTGCTAGGAGGGCTCGCCTGGTATCTATACAATGGCATGATTGATCCTCGCAGTACGCACTGGTTGTTACGTGAAGGTGATTCTTTTCAGCATTTTATCGGCTGGCACTTTTATCGCCAAGAGGGATGGGGATGGCCGTTGGGCGCCGTCAATACACTGGCAACGGATCTGACAACCAGTATTGTTTACACAGACTCAATTCCACTTTATGCGATACCCTTAAAGTTAATTAATAGTTGGTTACCAGCATCATTTCAATACTTGGGCTTAGCGCTACTTATTAATTATCTTTTAAACGGTTATTTCGCATGCCGTTTGCTCATAAAGCTCAATGTACCTGCTGTAGCTGCAGTGATAGGGGCGATTCTGATGGGCAGCCTGCCCATTGTAACCTCCAGGGGATTAGGGATTCATGGTCATGAAGCGCTAACGGCCCATTGGCTGATTTTTCTCGCGCTGGAATATACATTGCTGATAAGACATACAACACTTTGTTCGGCGCTGAATTGGCTGGCATTATTGCTAGTTGCTGTCTTAACGCATTTTTATCTGTTTTTTATGGTAGGGGTATTTTGGACGGCGTGGTGGCTGAGACAGGTTGGTTGGTTATGGCAGCATAGTGGCAGCTTGAAGGAGCTAGTAAAGGGAAATGTTATAGTGTGGGGAAGTGCGATAATTACCCCATTGATAGTTTTATTGTGCATGTGGAGTGTGGGATATTTTTATTTGGGCGGACAGAGTGGTGCGTCGGGAGGATACGGTTATTACTCTGCAGAGCTATTGACCTTCTTGAACCCCAGCTCTTCAGCATGGTTCTTTGACGACAATTTTACCTCAATGTCATCACTTTTCTCCGGTTGGACGCCTGCTATTGAGGGTCAGTATGAGGGCATGGCTTACATGGGAGCGGGCCTCTTACTGCTTTGTAGCGTTGCGGCTGTGTTATATATCAAAAGCCCGACGGGGAGGAGCCAGCTAGCAGGAAGACCGCTTCAGGGCGGCGTGCAGAAGCCTGATTGGGTCCCCGCCATTTTTGCATCAATAGGCTTATTTCTATTTGCATTAGCCGGGCAGGTAGCATTTGGCGAGAGGGGGATATTACTTCATTATGATATTTTATTCATTCCATTTCGAGATTACCTGCGTTCAAGCGGACGCATGGTTTGGCCGTTGCAATATGTCCTGATTGTTACCGTCTTAGTAATAGTAACGCAGCGGTTAAAGGCGTTTATTTGGCTGCCTTTGTTAGCCCTTGCTGTGTTGGTTCAGCGAGAGGATTTGCGTGAATGGTATGGGTTTATACGCGACACGGTGGCAAGCCGCGTATCCATAAGCCACCAGGAGCCGCTTCCTTACAGCGTGCTAAGAGATAGTGCCTTGGCACCTGTCTGGGAAAAGAGTCGCCACTTTGTGGTATTTCCTGCAAAAGATTTTGGCCCATTAAGGCCCTATTTATGGATCGCTGCAGAGCATGATATTTCGGTGAATGTCGCGTATTTGGCGCGCGCTAATGAAGCATCAATTGAGCGCGTGACGACGCCGCATCGTCAGGCGCTCGAACAAGGGCAGCTTTCTCCAGATAATACCTATTTGATTACCGATAACGAATTAGGGCAGCAAGCCTGCGCGCTACAAGGTTGGCTATGTAAGTGGCATCAAGACGTCGCCATTGCTTGGCACCGCAGTCTCTTTGGGGTAAGTCAACAGGCGGATGGGCGAAGCCATACACAGAGTGATCAGAACGTGCTTAGCGAGAGTGAATTGTGAAAAAAAACACGCTAACGGATATTGCCCAAACTGAAATAGCGCTTGTCGTCCCGGTGTTTAATGAAGAACAAACGATCAAACTGTTTGTCGAGCACGTACACCAGGTGTTGGCAGACGTTAAATGGCAATGGAATATTCTGTTTGTTGATGATGGTTCATCAGATCAAACGCTTACAATTCTAAAACAGGTGGTTGATAGCGACCCACGTGTGGGCTACATAGCATTAAGCCGTAATTTTGGTAAAGAGATAGCGCTTTCAGCTGGGCTGCTAAATGCGCGTGGTGATGCAGCAGTTCCCATCGATGTGGATTTACAAGATCCGCCAGAGCTTATCGTGGACTTTGTATATCACTGGCGTGAAGCTCAGGTGGATATGGTGTATGGCGTACGTACTGGGCGTCCTGATGATACGGTGGCCAAGCGCCGTTCAGCCAGCTGGTTCTACCGTCTTTTTAATCGGATCACGGACACTCCGATTCCTGAAAATGCTGGTGATTTTCGACTAATTGACCGGCGTATGATAGAAGCACTGCGTCAATTACCCGAAAGAAACCGTTTTATGAAAGGCCTTTACGCATGGGTGGGATACACAAGCTTAAGCGTTCCTTATAGTCGTCCCGCTCGGATAGCTGGAGAGTCTAAGTTTAATTACTGGCGGCTCTGGAATTTTGCACTAGACGGTGTGTTCAGCTTCAGCACTTTACCTCTACGAATCTGGTCCTATATTGGTGCCCTTATCGCGGGTATTTCCTTTTTTTATATCCTTGTCATTATTGCTCAGGTGGTATTTTTTGGGCGTGATGCCCCTGGCTATGCCTCATTGATGTCTGCCATCCTTTTTTTTGGTGGTATGCAGTTGCTATCTATCGGCATTTTAGGAGAATACGTAGGTCGATTATTTATTGAAAGTAAACAGAGGCCGCTCTACTTTGTCATTGACACTAGTGATGACTATGTTGACGTTCGCTGAATTGTGGCAAATCGCCCGCTTTGGGGCTGTTGGCTTGATAGCCAGTGCGGTACATATTGCGACTGCGGCGGCGTTACTAAAGTTTTGGCCAGCAACGAACGAACTTTGGGCCAATTTAGCGGCCTATAGTGTGGCATTTACCACTTCGCTGATAGGGCATCAGTACTTTACGTTCCGGCGGCGTGCGCGATTCTTGCGTTTTCTGGCGATGTCTTTATGTGGATTTTTGGTGAATAATGGCATATTAATCACTGCTTTATGGGCAGGATTGAGTGGTCTTGAAGCGATAATTCCAGCCGTACTAGTAGCTGCGGCAAGCAGCTACTTATTGTCGCGCGTTTGGGTATTCAGTAAATAAAGCTCAGCTAGCTGGTGAGCATTAGTTTTTATCTAGCAGCCCTCCTGGGGGAAGAATGATTATTCCGGTTATTTTATCCGGGGGTTCTGGTTCGCGTTTGTGGCCGGTATCTCGTGAGCACTACCCAAAGCAGTTTTTGAATTTACACAATGAAAAACTCAGCTTGCTTCAAGAGGCTGCACTCAGACTGTCCGATGTCGATGTTGACGTACAGGCCCCTCTAATTGTTTGTAACCAAGAGCATCGCTTTCTGGTTGCAGAGCAAATGCAGCAGATTGGTATTAATAAGGTTGGTATTATTTTAGAGCCTTGCGGCCGTAATACTGCGCCGGCCCTTGCGCTAGCAGCGTTAGCCGCTATTGCGGATGGACGCGAAGATGCTCAACTGCTTGTTATGCCTGCCGATCATGTAATCAAAGATACCCAGGCCTTTTCTCAAGCCATTGGTCATGGCAGTGAGCTCGCAAGCTCAGGCAAGCTAGTTACCTTTGGTATAGAACCTAATGTTGCCCATACAGGTTACGGCTATATTAAGCGAGGCCAACCGTTAGCCGCCGGCTTTATCGTAGACAGTTTTGTTGAGAAGCCGGACCTTGCCAAAGCTGAAGAGTACCTGGCAACGGGTGAATACCTCTGGAATAGCGGCATTTTTCTCGTTGAAGCAAAAATGTACCTGGAAGCGTTAGCGATTCATGCCAGCGACATTCTAGAGGAGTGTCAAAAAGCCTTTGCCAAACGTAATGAAGACCTAGATTTTATTCGTGTTGATGTGGAGGCTTTTAGTCGGTGTCGCAGTGAGTCGATTGATTACGCAGTGATGGAGCATACTGATCAAGCAGCAGTGGTTCCAATGTCGCCAGGCTGGAGCGACATTGGTGCATGGGATGCGCTCTACGAACTGGCCGCAGAGCCCAGTCTCAATGGCAATGCGCTAAGAGGCGACGTCATTCTTCATGATACACGTAACAGTCTTGTGCATAGCGAATCGCGGTTAGTGGCGACGGTTGGTGTTGAAAATCTTGTTGTGATTGAAACCGAAGATGCCGTTCTAGTGGCGAGTCGAGAGCATGCCCAGGCTACCAAGCACATAGTCAATGCGCTAAAAAAAGCGGGTCGCAAAGAGTATCAAAGCCATCGGCGCGTTTATAGGCCCTGGGGTCACTATCGAACGCTGGCGCTAACCGATAGCTTTCAAGTGAAAGAAATCGTTGTGAAGCCAGGCTGTAAACTCTCCTTACAAATGCACCATCACCGTGCCGAACACTGGGTAGTCGTTAATGGTACGGCTCAAGTTACCCAAAGTGATGGCTACGGCAATACTGACAATTTGCGTAGTTTTATACTAGCCGAAGACCAATCGACCTATATTCCGTTAGGCACGGTTCACCGCTTGGAAAATCCGGGTGTCATTCCTCTCAAGCTGATTGAGGTGCAAACCGGCGCCTACCTTGGTGAGGATGATATTGTACGCTATAGCGACGATTATGGGCGTCAGTAAGCGGTTAATTTCGATTGAAAAAGTAAGGAAAGTTAGCTTGCGTGAGTGGTTTTACTTACGATTGATTGACTCACTGGAGCCAGCGGAACAGTTGCTTTAAGCTATGCCGCTTTATGCAACAAGTGCCAGCCAAAAGCTCATTAGATAATTCTGCGCTTTTTTGCGTAATGCCTATAAATAATTAGGTGTAACAGGCTTTTGGTTGGCTCTCTATTCGAGTCTTAAAAGATGACGCTAGGAAATTCTCTCGCTGAATTACACGCGCGCTATCGACCCCAGCGGGTTGCTATTGTTCATGATTGGTTAGTGGTAAATGGAGGCGCTGAGAAGGTGCTTCATGCGCTAATCAAAGCTTTTCCGCAGGCTGAGCTATTTACGCTTGTCAATTTTATGCCTAGAGAGACCGCTCCTTGGCTCTCAGCGCAACGCATACATACCAGCTTTCTCCAGCGCTTACCGTGGGCGCGGCGTTACTATCGGCATTGTTTACCGCTGATGCCCTACGCGATTGAGCAGTTTGATTTACGTGATTTTGACTTAGTGATTTCCTCAAGTCACGCGGTTGCCAAAGGCGTTCATACACACCCAGATCAAACCCATATTTGCTATTGCCACACCCCAATGCGTTATGCCTGGGATATGAAAGAGTCATATCTGGCAGACGCTAGTTTCCGTATCCCGTTAATGGAAACCTATGTTAGGGCGACGCTCAAACGCTTGCGGCAGTGGGATTATTTCAGCGCTACACAAGTCGACCACTTTATTGCTAACTCGCATAATGTGGCCAAACGTATCGCTAAGTACTATCGGCGTGAAGCAAGTGTTATTCATCCTCCCGTTGACATAGAGCACTACCAGCTCAGTAAGCAACCTCGCGAAGACTATTATTTGGCAGCGTCGCGTCTAGTGCCTTACAAGCGTCTCGATTTAATTATCAACGCCTTTGCAGGCATGCCGCAGCGTAAACTAAAAATCGTTGGCGATGGTCCTGAGGGGGTGCATTTGGCTCAACTGGCAGATGGTTGTCCCAATATTGAGCTTTTAGGCTACCAGACCGATGCTCAGTTAACGCAGCTAATGGCCAAAGCTAAAGGCTTTGTATTTGCAGCCAATGAGGATTTCGGCATTCTTCCATTAGAAGCCCAGGCCTGCGGAACGCCAGTCATCGCCTATGGCAAAGGCGGTGCGCTCGAAACTGTACGCGGTGACCCAGCAAATCCTTGTGCCACTGGCCTTTGGTTTAATGAGCAAACTGTCGTTAGCTTGCAAGCGGCTATCGAACATTTCGAAATGCTTACTTTTTCCCCTGAGGCATGTCGACAACATGCTGAGACCTTTAGCTACCAACAGTTTTGGCGTGCGTTAGCTTATGAGTTAGACAAGCGATTCAACAAGGATGGTCAATCACTGGCAAAGGAGAAGCAACGTGATCAAAGCGCTGATTAAAAAAACGCTGCGTTATGTACTTAAAGAACTGGCTGCTTATCCTGGTGTTCGTCGTCTTGGGCATAAAGTGCTGGCGCCCTTTCCAAATCTAAAAGGGCGCATCATTCGCTTGCTTCAGGCAGGCAGATTCGGCAGTTTCACCGCCGAAAACCCTATTGAGGGATATGGTGAGCATCAACAGCGTATAACGCATGGGCTCCAGCAGCGCTGGGGGCGTGATAGTCAATGACCACACTTTATTTTATCGATAAGCGTAAAACCTGCCTGCCAGCTGAGATACAGCAATGGCGAGAGAGCCTCATTTATCAATTGAAAGGCCAGACACAAGCGCTTAGCAACGTCTATGTGCTATTGGTTGGCTTCAATGAGCTTGAGCTGGTCGAGTGGCGGCGCATGTTACATGCGCAGGGGGTGGCGGAAGCTCACTGCTATAGCGTGCTGCCGGATACCGCTCAAACGCTGAACGAGCATGATGTAACGCTATTTGACTTGCTCATTGAACATACTATTCAAGCGCACGCGCCTGCCACGTTGATTGAAATAAGCAATGCATCGGCCGCACGCAAGGTCGAATGTAAAGAAGTAGTATTAAGTGAGCGCCCCACGCTTGCCTTTGTATCGCCCATGCCGCCTCAACCTACTGGAATTGCTTGCTACAGCGCTGAGTTGCTGCCTTATCTTGCAGTGTATTTTGATATTACGGTGGTGGTCGACCAGCCCACAGTAGCGTTAAGTATTACCGAGAGCTTTAAGGTCATTGACGCGGCCACATTTAGCCAGCAAACCGAGCAGTACGAATTTACGCTCTATCAAATTGGTAACTCGCTTTACCATGCCTATCAGTTCACGCTACTGCGCAGCTACCCGGGTACGGTCGTACTGCATGATTATTACTTATTCGACGCTGTCTGGTGGCTGCAGGAAAGTAATTTACTACCTGCAGCGCTACCCAAAAGACTTTATGCAGACCACGGCTATCCGGCGCTGGTTGCTCTTGAACATGCGGATAAAAATTCGCGTGGGCCGGAATATTATCCGGTTAACGGCCTAGTGACGGATCTTGCCGGAGGTATAATTTATCATTCCGAGCACGCACGCAGCTTAGCCAGCCGGTGGTGTAAGGGAAATCTTGAACCTACCTATATTATTCCTCACTTGCGTGAATTGCCTCCATGGCCAGATAAGCAATCAGCACGCCATGCGTTAGAGCTGGATGCCAATACCACTGTTGTAGCTAGCTTTGGTGGGATTAACCCCAAAAAGCTTACTCATAAGTTGATCGAAACCTTTCTGGAAAGTGAGCTTGCCACGCGAAATGTTAAGTTGGTATTGGTTGGCGCTCAGCATGGAGGTGACTATGGTAGTGAGCTTACTCGCTATATTAAGCAGCATAAAAGTGGCCATGCCGTTCTTATTACAGGTTACGCTGATCGGGAGGCTTATACCCGTTGGCTGGCAGCCGCCGATCTAGCAGTTCAATTGCGCACCCAGTCAAGAGGCGAGACCTCCGGGGCTATTTTTGATGCAATGGCCTACGGCTTACCGGTAATCGCCAATGCGCATGGCAGCAGCGCCGAACTGCCTAAGCAAGCGTTGCAGCTGTTACCGGATACGTTCACTGGCGAGCAACTGCTTGATGCAATACGTGCGCTCATCAATTCGCCGGACAACCGCCAGGCACTAAGCCGTCTCGGGCGCGATTATGTAGATCAAACACTTAATCCCGCGCATATTGCAAAACAGTATGCTCAGGCAATTGCTCATGCTCCAGCCCACTCAATGCGTTATCGCTTTGAAGGATTATTGGACCAGCTGGCTAGTATGCCCGCGCTAAAGCAAGCCTTAGCTGCCCACGATACGCCACACGCCCGTGCATTAAGTAAAGCTTTGTCTGATGCTGATCTTACACCGTCCGAACAGCTTCCGAGGTTACTAATAGACGTAAGTACTATCGCCTGGGAAGACTTGAAAACCGGTATTGAGAGAGTAACGAGACGTATTGCGGACCATTTATTACGCCATCCGCCTGAAGGCTGGCGGGTAGAGTTGATTCGTTGGGGGGGCGATGACTTCTATCTAGCGCGCGGCTTTGCTAGTCGGCAGCTAAATATTCCCTCACCAGGACCTGATAGTCCTATTGAGGCACGAGCAGGGGATTGCTACGTAACGCTTGAGTGGGCCCCGCCCTTGCTGAAGCAAGCAGGCCACATTATGCAGCGTATGCGCGCGCAAGGCGTACGCTTTTATTTTACCGTACACGATTTGCTACCACTTTCGCTGCCCGCGTGTTTTCCACCGGAAACACCCAGCGTCATGCGTGAATGGTTTGAAGCAATCGTTCCCTTGGCCGATGGTATTACCTGCGTTTCACGCTATACCGCGAGTACCGTAGAAGCCGAGTTAGATGCTCTAGCGCAGAAAGGTTGCTTGCCTCACCGTCCTTGGGTAAAACATTTTCATCTAGGCGCTGATTTTAAGCCTGGAAATTTGCCTGCTGCTCAAGTGCCCGCCAACGTCAATAGCGTCCGACAGATCGTTAAGCAGGCTTCGCCTACGCTACTGATGGTAGGCACTGTGGAGCCCCGTAAAGGCCATCAACAAGTGCTGGATGCGTTAGAGCAATGCTGGTCTAACGGAGAAAACATCACATTGGTGATAGTGGGGAAAAAGGGGTGGCAAATAGAAAAACTAGCCAATCGAATCGAGCGGCACCCGAGACTTGGCAAGCAGCTGTTTTGGGAGCAAGGGGCAAGTGATGAAGTACTCAATGCCCTTTATCAAAATAGTAATGTATTGATAGCCGCTTCTCAAGGCGAAGGGTTTGGTTTACCGCTAATTGAAGCGGCGCACCACGGAATAGCGATACTGGCTCGTGATTTAGCGGTATTTCGTGAAGTGGCTGGTGAATATGCCCGCTACTTTCATGCTGACAATGCCGAACAATTAGCGGCCGCTATCCGTGAGTGGGTGGCTGCCTGGGAGCAAGGTCAGATAACTTCCTCGGCCGACATGCCTTATTTAAGCTGGCAGCAAAGTGCCCAAGCATGGCTTGCCTGCGTGCTGGAAGACCAGTCAAGAACCTATTCGTATGCCCCCATGGTTAAGGATACCTTATGACGCTGGGTAATTTGGCTAACAAAATCAAAGCGCAGTTGCCGCTTATTTTGCTACTGACTCGTCAAGAGTTGGTCGACCGACATAAAGGCTCTATCCTCGGGCGTTTGTGGACCATGCTGGCGCCGCTCATCAATATTCTAGTGTTTGTGCTGATTTTCTCGACCATTATGGGCGCCCGGCTAGAGGGCTTTGGGGTCGAAGTTGATCAGTACACTTACAGCATTTATCTCATCAGCGGCATACTGGCCTGGACAGCGTTTGCAAAAAGCATCAGTACTATCACTAACTTGTTTGTCGAGCGTGCCTGGCTAATAACTAAAGTTCGCCTTTCGTTGCCGCTGTTGCCGTTTTCGGTATTACTGGCTGAAGGTGTTATTTATGCTATTGGAATGCTGTTTTTTGCCATTTTTCTAATATTGGTGGCGTTTCCTATTACTATCTGGTGGCTATTTTTGCCTCTCATATTTGCTCTGCAATTGGTCTTTACCTATGCCCTAGGATTAGTGCTAGCGGTATTGGCGGTATATCTGAAGGATGTGCGTGAGGGGGTGGCGGTGCTGTTGCCCGTATGGTTTTGGCTAACGCCGATTGTTTACGTCAGCGATATTATCCCAGCAAGAGTGCTCCCGTGGATGCAGCTCAACCCACTTTTCCAGATAATTAACGCATACCGTGAATTGGTTTTATACCAGCGTATGCCTGACCTGGGAGGATTGGTTGGCGTTATGCTAATCAGCTTTTTACTGCTAGCTATAGCGCGTTGGTTAATTTTACGTACTGAAAAAGATCTGCGCGACGCGCTATAAGGAGGCCAGCAATGAAATCGAATTCATCTATGTCATCTCATTCGGCGTTGGATCCTGCAGCATTAAGTAGCGATGCGATATCGCCTCAACCTCCCGCTATTGACGTTGAGGGCCTTAGTAAATCGTTTAAGCTTTTTTCTAAGCCTGCTGATCGGCTACGCGAAGCCTTAACCGGAAAAAATCGCCATACGGCCTACCATGCATTAAGTGATATCAGTTTTAGCGTTGCGCCTGGGGAAGTGCTCGGCGTGTTGGGTAAAAATGGAGCTGGCAAATCCACGCTGCTCAAGCTACTGACGGGCGTAATCATACCCGACAGTGGCAGTATGACTATTAATGGCCGAGTCACTGGGTTGCTGGAACTTGGAACTGGCTTTAATCTTGAACTAAGTGGTGCCGATAACATTACCGCCAATGCCCTGATGTTGGGCATGACTCACACCGAAATCGAACAGCGCCGTAACGCCATTATCGCGTTTTCTGAACTGGGCGATTATATTCACGAACCGCTTCGCACCTATTCGTCCGGAATGATTATGCGTTTAGGGTTTGCTATTGCCATACATGCCGATCCCGCTTGTCTGCTGGTAGATGAAGCGCTGTCGGTAGGCGATGGCTACTTTCAGCAAAAATGTATGCAGCGCATTCGTGAGTTTAAACAGCAGGGTGGGGCGATCTTGTTTGTTTCCCACGATCTCAACGCTGTTAAAATACTTTGTGATCGTGCAATTGTATTGGACGGCGGAAAAATTGTTAAACAAGGCTCGCCGGAAGACGCTGTCAATATTTACAATCACATCATGGCAAGGCAGTCCGAAGAAGAAGAAAACCGCCATTTGGCCCGCCACGCTAATGTTGCAGGTACACATCAAGTTATTGTTACGCATGCTAAAGCTAAGGGAGAGCTAAGTCAGGCTGAAGTGATTACAAGTGGCGAAATGCTGCATCTCAGCGTTACGTTAACTGCCCAGCAGGCGGTTAACGATATGGCGCTTGGCCTGTTGATACGTGACCGTTTCGGACAAGATATTTTTGGTATTAATACTTACGAACGTCATGGCCCTATCCAGATGAATAAAGATGAAGTGCGAACGTTCGACTTTGCTATTCATGCACTAATAGCGCCAGGCAAGTATACCGTCACCTTAGCGATGCATCCGGGTAAAGATCATATTGATGCCTGCTATTGGTGGCAAGATGGCGCCTTGCAATTTGAGGTGGCCGGCTTCATTGGTCCTGCATTCTCGGGTATTTGCGAGCTTCCCTACACCCTCACGCCACATTCATCGAAATGTGAGCCTGCCGTATTAACAAGTGCATGCAAGGAAACTCCATGAATAACGTCCCTGAGCGCGATATTGCCGAACTAGAAGCACGGCTACGCCAGGCGGCAGTCGAAGGTGAAGATATCTCACAGTCGTTAGGCGAGCCGCTGGGCGATTGGCGTCATCGGCTGCTCAAGCATCAAGTAAGATATCAGCATACTCCCTATCTAGTACTGTTGAATCCCGGTGCGCCCAGCATTATCGAGCTACTGGCCTACGATCAAGATAACGAGCATTTTTTGACCGCGTTATACCATCACTTGTTAGGCCGAGAAGTCGACCCTGAAGGACGAATTTATTACCTTCAGGAAACAGAGCACTTTGGCCGGCTGTTTGTACTGCTTAATATGCTCAATACTGAACCGGTTAGCGACTATCTAAATGAGCAGGGAACTCAGATATCTCCACGTTTGCTCCAGCTGGCAAAAATACATAAAAAAGCTAATCGGGTAGAGTGGCGTAGCCAGCTTTGGCAAAAATTACTACCTAAATTGGAGCGTCGTTGGCAGCGCCGGCTAACTCATCATGCCGAATTTCGTCGTGCTATTGCATTACAGCGTAGCCAGGCAATGCGCCAGCACCTGTTAATTGATGCTGTGGCGGAGCTTGACCAGCGCCAAATGCAGCTGCAGCAGCGTCAGCAGCAAGAACATGCCAAGCATCAGGGGGTATGGCAACAGCTGGCATATTTGCGTCGCCATCAAGCGCAAACGAACCCCGCTGGTGCAGACGATACTGCGTCAATAGCAGTTCAAGTAAATGATGCTCAGCCAGCGGTTCCGTCAACAGTCAACACTCAGCTGGATGCTTACTACCTAGCGTTTGAAGACACCTTCCGCGGTGAAGAGCATGCTATTAGCGCTCACCTGGAACGCTATCGTTCAGTATGGGTAAGTGCACGCCAGGCTGGAGATAGAGCATTAGACTTGGGCTGTGGGCGCGGTGAATGGTTACGTATGCTTACTCAGGCGGGCTATCAGTCCTATGGGATTGATTTAAACTCTACGATGGTTGCGCACTGCCAAGAGCAAGGATTTAACGTAACCCTCCAAGATGCTTTGGCTGCATTACGTGCCCAGCCTGATAATAGTCATGCTCTCATAACCGGTTTTCATATTGCTGAGCACCTGCCGTTTAACGTGCTATTTGAACTTGTGGGCGAAGCTTTCCGCGTATTGGCACCCGGTGGCAGCTTAGTGCTGGAAACCCCAAACCCAGAGAATCTTATTGTTGCCAGCTACAGCTTCTATCACGATTTGACCCACCGTAATCCGCTGACTCCTGTAACACTTGAGTTCCTATACCAGTTCCATGGTTATACGCCGGTGGAAATAAAGCGCTTCAACCCACCACCCGAAGAAACCCGTATTCCCTCAGAAACGCCCACTGCAGAGCGTCTTAACCATATGCTATGCGCGCCTATGGATTATGCAGTAGTAGGTACTAAGGCCCATTCGAAGGTGGCGGTATGAAAATATTGTTAACAGCCAACTACACTCCATTTATTGCAGGTGGCGCCGACTATCATTCACAGGGTGTGTTGGAAGCGTTACGTCATCACGGTTACCAAGCTGAGTTGATGCGTTTACCTTTCCATTATGGAGAGCAGCATATTACCCAGCAAATGCGCTATGTTGAGCAGCTTAACGTGCAAACCCCGAATGATATTTCTGTGGATCGCGTCATCAGCCTACAATTTCCTACCTATGGGGTAGCCCACCCAGAGCATGTGGTATGGCTAATGCACCAGCATCGAGCCTGCTATGAGCTATTTGATCCTGCCACTGCCAGCCCCGAGCTGGCCGAGTTAAAGGCCCAGGTCGAGGCCTTCGACAATCATCATCTGAGCAAAGCTAAAAAGTGCTTTGCCAACTCTCCGCGCGTAGCCGAACGACTGGAGCACTACAATCAGTTAAGTGCCGAGCCGCTATACCACCCACCATATCAGGCCGAGCGCTTTACCTGTACTGATGATTGGGGATACATTTTCTATCCTAGCCGTTTGGAGCCGCTTAAACGCCAAACACTTCTGATTGAGGCCATGCGCTATACGTGCACGCCTGTGAATCTATTATTAGCTGGCGAGGGTAGCCAGCGTGCAGCGCTTGCCGCGCTCATTGAACAGTATGGTCTACAGGACCGTGTACGCCTGCTGGGCTACTGTAGTGAAAGTGAAAAAAGAACGTTATACGCCCATAGCCTTGCCGTGGCTTTCCCTGCCTTCGATGAAGATTACGGCTATATTACGCTTGAGGCGATGCTTGCGGCAAAACCCGTAATTACCTGTACTGATAGCGGTGGCCCAACGGCGTTTGTTGAACCAGACCACACAGGCTGGGTGGTGCCGCCAGAAGCGCAGGCATTGGCTGATGCCATGGATGCTGCTTATGCTGACCGGAACCGAACACAGCAGCTGGGCCAGGCGGGGCGAACACACTATCAGCAGCATAATATTTCATGGAACCAGGTAGTGGAAAAGCTCATGAGCGCGTTTGAAAGCAAAACGGCTTAGTGAACCAAGAGTAATAATTGGTAATGGCGCTTATCACCCTACCGGCCCTGTGGGCGTACAAAGGCTAAAGGCGATAATTTTCCCGCTTTCCTGGTTGCTGGCTAAATAGTAGAGCGAGCCGGGAATGCCGTGAGCCATATTCCTATTACGGCGCGCGCCAGCATTATAGATCCCCTCTTCTAATCGCATTCATTGCTGCTTTGGGGCTCATTGAACGAGCCTCAAAATAATGGATGCGCGCGCATTGTATTCCAGCACTTGTTCGGCTTATTTCTTGTCGTTGATACGAACCTGACCCGTTAGGTCTTGGTGAGTATTTCAGGCTTTGTGCTATCGCTAACCGATGCTACTTACGACACCTTATCCCATTTGAGCTTGCTGTTAGCATCACGACATCCGGCTTCAGTATTTATGCGCGTTAGCATCCTTTGCTTCTATCAAATTCATCAGTGGGATAACGGTCATCTCCTCCCCTTGTGTGCCCTAAAAGTATCAGGTAAGTCGGCT
This sequence comes from Halomonas sp. AOP43-A1-21, assembly GCF_052376775.1. Lineage (NCBI taxonomy): Bacteria > Pseudomonadati > Pseudomonadota > Gammaproteobacteria > Oceanospirillales > Halomonadaceae > Halomonas > Halomonas sp. AOP43-A1-21. Next base: position 43,023 of record NZ_JBQSWC010000025.1, read on the forward strand.
ATGCAAGAGGCATGAGAACGAAAAAATAGTTCTATGCATAGACGCTAAGCGTATATATGAAGCTTAAAATTTGCAGGCCTTGATGGATTTTCAAACAGCCAATATCAAAAAAATATAAAAATATGATGAATTTTAAAATAAATAACTAAAAGTTATCTTAGGCTATCGCCTATCTGTCAAGGGGCAAACGGTTGGTTAAAGCGCAATTTTCTTGGATTTTACCCGCCATTTCTGCTCAGTATAAAAAATTCAGCATTATTTGTTTGTCTTATTTTTTAAATTTAAAAAAGAATTTTAAGCAGTTATTTGGAGTGTTTTTTGCGCTGCAAATTCATCGAAATATTCATTAAGTACAGCTTGCTAGTTGTTTTGTTATTGTTTGTCAATGGACGAAGTCTTATTAATTTGTAAGATATATCTTACAACGTAGGTCTTGGTTGACGAATTTTCTTACAATAAGTTATTGATTTTTATGTAATTTATTTTATATAGGCAAAGATTTTTAGTTGTGTTTGAGTGAAATTAATTTAATACACTTTGTTTTTTGATATTAATTATGTTTAGTATATTGGTTGGTGGTAGGAATATTGACTTATGGTCGAAGGTGATATTAGATTAGCCCTGTTCCAGCTAGGTAATGTTAATACGATTTGTTAGCTATCCACCTAATGTGAACTAACGGCTGTATTGCATTGAGGGAACAGGAATGATTACCTTGAGCGCTCAAGGTCGCTAAGAACCATTCAATGTGGATGGTATCTTTTTATAGCAAGGAGACTATAGTCCCATGGCAACACAAGAGAATTTAGATCTGGCTCAAACACTTTATGTAGCCTATTACGGTCGTCCGGCCGATAAAGCGGGCCTCGAGTTTTGGGCTGATGAAATCGAAGCCTCTGGCGCGGCAGCTGTGGTAAGTGTATTCGGCAACTCAGATGAGTATGTTGCCCGCTTTGGCGATCTTAGCTCTGAAGAGTTGATCAACAGCATTTACCAGCAAGCATTCAACCGCGATGCTGATGAAGGCGGAATGACTTTCTACGCGGAGAAGCTAGAAAGCGGTGAGCTGGACCTAGCAACAATCGCACTGACGATCGTTGAAAACGCATCAAACGACGATGCCCAAGACGCTACCATCCTGACGAACAAAGTTGACGCTGCTAACGCATTCACTGCAGCAGCTGGTGGTACTTATGCAGGTAATGATGCTGCAGAATATGCGGCTGATTTCCTAAGCAATGTAAATGAAGAGGGTGTTACTGCCGCTCAGGTTTCCGAGGCGGTAGCGGGTATCCCTCAAGGTGGTACTGAGCCAGAGCCGGAAGCACCCTCTAACACTATCGACATCACCTTCAATACCAGCACTGTTGGTAACGCTGAAGAGATCTTCGGTACGTTCGAAACTACTACTGATGGCGAGCTGGTTCAGATTGCTCTGCCTTCACTGGCTGTCCGTAACCAGCAGCAGACCGTTACCTCTATCGGCAAGGCCGAGTGGGACGAAGCTGGTCGTGTTGTAACGACTTCAGCTGATTACACTTTCAATATGTCCAACCAGCTGGGCGCAAGCAAAGAGTACACTGGCGAGTTCCTGAGCCCGCTGCTGACTTCTGAGTCGCGTAGCGCTGACTCTCAGCTGTTCATTGAACTGCTCGATATTCGTGCTGCAGGTACCGATCAGCCGCTGGGTAACCTCCCCATCGATGGTATTCGCTTCCAGGTTGACGGCGAAGCGACTGTATTGCGCTCCGACGATATCTTCAACGCCAAGACTTATCCTGAGCTGCTGGTTGCTATCCGTGAAGCCATCGCTGCCGATAGCGATCTAGCGGGCTTCACTGCCGAAATCGGCTCCAGCTTCACTGCAACCGATGGCGGTCAACCGATCCCGGGTGCGGTAGGTAGCACCATCATCCTGACTGACTCGCAAGGCCGTGAAATCTCTAACGGTTCTTTCACCTACAGCGATCAGGAAACCGGCGGTTTCACTCTGTACGGTGATCTGTCTACCGAAGCGCCTGAGTCCATTCGTGACCTGATCTCCACTAACCTGGATCTGGACAACGTTGGTTACGGCTCTCAGGGCGGCTCTATCAACCTGGCCGGTGAATCCAACACCGATAAAGGCGTTGAAGAGTTCAATATCGACGCTGAAAACGGCGTATGGCTGACCCGTCTTGAGTCACAGACTATTTCCGGCGCCCAGGCGCTGAAAGAAATTAACCTGAACGGCAGCGGCTACTTCCGCGTTGGTCAGCAGAGCGATCAGAACGTATTCAACATCGCTCAGCTGATGACTCAAGCAGTAGTTCCGACCTTTAATGAAATTGGTGATATTGTCGGTAGTGCCTTTAGTCAGGCTGCCCTTGAAGACAATGCTGGTCTGGTTGACGTCGAAAAAGTCAACGCCCAGGACTTCGACGGTGAAGTCAAGCTGAATGCTTACCTGACTAACGACGTCATTGCACGTGACATGAACCTGCAGGACGATCAGGCGAACCCTGCTACAGATAACGTCAACTACACCTACCAGACTGCTGGCGGCAACGACCAGATCTCTCTGATTGTTGAAGAAGGCGTTCTGCAGCGTGAAGACGCTTTGCTGAACATCAATGCAGGCAACGGCAACAACTTTGTTGAAACCCTGATCGTTGATGCATCTGGTCGCGCAGTTGAAAGCGTCAACCAGCAGCTGAACCAGGACTTCGGTGCCGAGCAGGTTACTATCGTCACCGGTAATGGCGACGACGTTGTGCGTACCTGGGGTGCGGGCGATGCAACTATCAGCACTGGCGCCGGTAACGACGTTATCTACGCTGATAACTCTGGTCTTCTATCAAACGAAGCTGACGGCATCAGTAACGGTCTTCCGGTTGAAGACCGCGCTACTCGCTGGGAATTCAACTCAACAGCTTCTGGTGATGCACCTACCGGCATTTCAAACAGCAACGCTGGTCTTTCTGCTGGCGCCAACGGCACTGAGCAGGTGTTCGATGCGTTCAAGCTGCAAGTACGCGTTGACTTCAAAGGTTTTGAATCTACTTGGGTAAACGTGCCGCACAACGGTTCGCAAACCACTTCGCTCGAAATCAACCAGGCTATCAAGGACGCGGTTAACAACGACGCGGTTCTTCAGCACCTGATCGAAGCCAACGACGGCAACGGTAACATCCTTGATATCGTTTCACTGATCGATGCCGATAACCTGAGCGATCTGTCCGTTGAATTCCGCGGGCCTTTGGCAGCCGGTGCTTCAAACGGCAGCGGTCGTCCGCAGCTTGCCGCTGACGAGTCTGGCGCTACTGATGATCTGGATGCCATTCAGGGTATTTACACTACCGACGGTGCGGGTGATGACGCCACCGATAGCGTTGTAGGCGAAATTGCTGGCGTTTCCAGCGCTGTTGAGAGCGACAACACCATCAATGCCGGCAGCGGCAATGATGTGATCGTTCTGGGCACTGGCGAGAACAGCAACGATACGATCGTTCTTGAAGGTAACTTCGATCGTAACAGCATCGTAAACTTCATCGCAGGCAGCGATTCAGAAGACGACGCAAACTACGATGCTGGCTACGACATTCTGGACTTCTCCAGCTACCTGGGCGGCTCTGCCAACTTTGGTGATGCATTAGGTGATACTCGTAGCGTTAATGTAACTGATTCCTTTAGCTACGCTGACGGCGTTTCCTGGGGCTCACTGAGCGCCAGCGACGTTGCAGATGTGTATGAAGGTCTGGGTGAAAACTCTTCCTTTGACAGCATCCTGCTGGTTGAAGCAACTGGTAGTGGTGAAGGCCAGTACAAGGCGTTCCACCTGAACTCTGCTAACAACAGCAACGACGTAAACGTTGAGCTGCTGGGCGTGCTGGACTTCGGTGCAACTCAAGACTTCGATGCCGCTAACTTTGCATAAGCAAACAGCTGCTTGATAGTCGAACAAGCCCCCAGCGATGCTGGGGGTTTTTTCTTGTCTGTGATTCATCATTTGCACCACGAACCTTCAGTGCTAAACAGTGTCGTTTCTTTGTAGCTTGGTATTCCGCTTTTTGTTCTAGAGGTTTTATGTCACGTTTCGTACCGATTTCGCGCTCTTCCCATAAAGATTATGCTTGGCTCAAGGCGGCCAATTACGATTTTATAGTTGACCAGCAAGCAATCGTGCTGGCTGGACAAGAATTACCTCCCGCGTTAGCAACTATGCCCGTAGGGTTTCGTCAATCAGGAGCCGGTAAGTTAGAATTAGTGGCTATCTGCTCTCTCAGTAATCAGCAGAATTTATTTGTTCATTCCGATGGCCGTTGGTTAGCAGCATATCGGCCTGCGTTACTGCGTACCTACCCCTTCCTGCTACAGAAAGGGTCTAACGACCAGCATGTTCTTTGTATAGACGAACAAAGTGGATTGCTCGTGGATGGCAAAGGCAGTGTCGGTGAGCCGCTTTTCAATGAGGCTGGAGAGTTGAGTGAAACGCTAAGTCAAATCTTCCAATTCCTTTCTCAATGGGAAAGGCAGCGGCAAAACACTCAAAAAGCCGTCGACATGTTGGCCAGTTTCAACTTGATCGTACCTTGGGATGTGAAGATGCAGTCTCAAGAAGGTAACGATATGCCGGGGTTGAAAGGCTTTTATCGTATTGATGAAAAAGCCTTGAATGCACTGTCGGCCGATAAGCTGGATGCACTTAGGCAGCTTGGAGGATTGACGATTGCCTATGCGCAGCTTTTCTCCCAGCATCGTCTCAGCGTATTGACCCGTTTGTATAATCTGCATCAACAAGATCGAAACGCTTCAAATGCCGAAGTGGACCTTGAGTCGCTTTTCGATGGCTCGGATGATGGCATAAGCTTTGATTTTGATAGCTAAGCTACTGATATTAAGGTTTTAAAATCGGGTCTGGAAACTGTTTTCAACTAACCGGGGAAACTTTTTTACCCAGTTTATCGAATTCAGTAGAATGGCGCGCTTCTTATCGCAACGAGAGAGGTGCTTGATGTCTACATTGCCTAAAAGCGTTGTAGTAGGAGGTCGGCGATACCCTACGTGGGCATTAAGCTTGCGAGCACGCGAACAGCTAACCAACCTTGAACATGTCGATAAGCACATTGCTGAATTACGCCGTCGGTTGGCGCTTTATAGCTCTGCGCGCGATATATGTCAGCGAAGTTTACGCGAAGCATTACCCAGTAAGCGTCAGGTATTGCTAGAGCCACGTTATTATTGGCAAATTGTATCGTTGGAGTGGGCGCGGGCCAATTGGCCTGTTAAGGCGCCAACACTTAATCTGCACTGTCTAGGGGGAGCGACCCATTACCGTGAGGATGACCGCATATTGGTGTATGTAAAAGGCTATGGTGTGGTTGGTTGGGGGGATGTGCAGGTGGATAACCACGATGCGCAGTGCCATATCATCTGGCGCTTTATGGTTGAGGAATTGAAAGATGCCCTATCTGCCAAGGAGCTGAAAGATTTTTCTGTGCGTTACCCTAATCGTGCATCTCAAATGCTACCGGCCTCAGCGGATGTAGCGCGTTTATTGAAAGCGCTAGAGTCAAAGCCAGCCGCACGGAATGTTGCTGAATGAATTAGTGTTTTCGACATTTGATTCGGCAGCTGTAATAATTCTCTCTTCTTTTTTTGATGATTTTTAAGGAGCCTTACATGGCGCAGGATAAAGTACAAACGGTTACAATTGATGGCAACGAATATAACGTTGCGGATTTATCTGAAAATGCACGTAATCAAATGGTTAATTTACGTGTAACGGATCAGGAGGTTCAGCGTTTAAACCAGCAATTAGCGATTGCTCAAACTGCACGCACTGCATACGCAAATGCGCTGAAAGCAGAGCTGCCTGAGCAAAAAACGCACTAACGTAAAAGTATGTTTGTAAAGAAGTAATATCAAATTGAGCGCGGCTTTATAGCCGTGCTTTTTTATGAATGTATAAACAGTGGGTTAGTAATACTTTTTTTGCGGTTCGGCGTCAGCAAATATCCTTGTATCTCTCATCAAAATTAGGCGTGAAAAAGTAACCCTACTTTGTAATTCGTTGACACTTACATAAGAACTACGCTATAGCTGAATCAGCTGTTGGTTAAGGGCGAGTGCTCAAGTATGACGTAGATTTAAAACAGTACGAAGATACTGCTCTTTTAAGCGTTACGACTAACAGGCGACAGGGAACGTAATTGATGATGTCGGGAGACAAAAATGCTAACTCCATCACAGCAGTTGCAGTCGTACTATTTGGCAATGTTTGGCCGGGCCGCAGATCCTGAAGGGTTTAATTATTGGTTGAATAAGCTCAATACAGGCGCATTAACGCTTGAAGGCGTCGCCGAGCAAATGTTGTTATCCAATGAGTTTGCTTCCCAGCGTGAAGAGCTTATTCAACTTGATAGCAACGGTTGGGTCAACGAGGTATATCAGCGTTTGTTCGCACGCGAGGCAGAAGCAGAAGGAATTGCCTATTGGTCTGAACAGGCTCAAAATGGACGTTCTGCTCAAGATATTTTGCTAGATATGATTGATTTTGCAAAGGGTACGGATGCAGAGGCATTAAACGCATACGCATCAATTGCAGGCTTTTATTCCACAAACGTTTTAAGTGCAGATTACGATTCCGAAAAGGCATTAGTACAAGACGGTTTCAGGTCAAACGACCAGCTTTATCAGGACTTGGCAGAGTTAGATGCTACTTATGATACTTTAAGCTTGGTTCAGGCAGGAGAGTCCATTGAGGGCCGTCCGCTGTATAGCGCCACCGTTGGGGAAGGGCCACGTAAATTAATGATCGTGACCCAACAGCATGGTGATGAACCCGTGGGCACCGAATCCGCGATGCACCTGCTAGAGTGGTTGAGTGGCGATAGTGAGGCAGCTCAATCGTTGCGTGAGCAGGTCACATTGACCGTGATGCCCAGAGTTAATCCAGATGGTTTTGAGCGCTGGGAACAGCTGGTTTCAGGTAATAGCGATCCTGAAACTACATTAGACCCACGTCGTAACTCAGCAGATATAGATCTCAACCGCACATGGGATGCCAGCGAAACGATTGATCCGGCGCTGATTCCTGAAACCTTAGCTGTACGTCAAATATTGGAAGCGTTTCAGCCGGATTTGATTCTCGATTATCATAATCAGAATAACTATCTCAATGAGATGGGCGAGCTGGAGACAATGTCGATTCTGTGGCCAACCAATGACAGTGTCGAGCCGTCTATAACGGCTACCGCTCAGCAGGCTGCTGTAGCACTTGCCCAAGGGGTTGAGCTATTTGATTATGGGTATCTATCTTTATTCCCTGGCGGCGATGCGGCGGATATCGGCCGTAATGGGATAGCGATAGATGGTACACCGGCACTTTTAATAGAACAGCGTGGGCTTGAAGAATTTGAGTTAAAAGCGCTGGAGGGGCTAGAGCTTGATTTTGATGCAGTCGCAAGCGCGCTAACTCTTGAAGGGGTTCTCAGCATGATTGGCGTTATGCAGGCGCTGGGTAACGATGGCTTTGATACCATTGATCCGGAATTAGCCATCTTGATCCCGGAGCGAGGAGAGCGCACCCCCTTCGATGAAATTTATGCGGAAGAGGTTGATTGGGGAATGGATATCGCGGCAACCCCTAGCATCGAGTCTCTTTATGATGGGGAAGAACTTACTCCTGTGACGTTGGCGGGTGTAGCTGAGCCCTCATCATCGGAATTTTTAGCCGCATAAAAAGACCCGGTGACTCCTATCTGTTCGATATGCCCTCATGCTAATAGTGAGGGCATTTTTTTTGGCTGACGTGATTTCTAAGGTATTAGTATAGATAGCGTATAAGCCTGCTAAGCATATTTGCGCCTACTAGCCCCCTTGGGGAGATGTGCTACTATCACCGGCCTTCGTTTTCTGCTGGAAGCGCTAAATGGTCGTTACAAAGCCTTTATATCAAATGACAAGTGGCATGGTGTTTTTGATGAGCGCCTTAGCGCTGGTCGTGCCATCGGGCTATTCAATCGGTCCTGTGATGCTGCTATTGGCCAGTGGGCTGCTTTTAGTTAAACGTCTGCCCTGTAAGCTCAAGCCGCAAGACCTATGGATTATCGCCGCGTTGGGTATTTATGGCGTTGTGGTTGGTGCGCTTTCTTTGCTTGAGCTTAGTGCGCGCGAGCTTGACCGCCCTGTGCGGTTTTTATTGGCGATACCCGTGTTACTGTTGATTCTGCGTGTTCCTCCGCGGCTATCTTGGCTGTGGTCGGGTATTGCGGTAGGCGCAATCGGTGCAGGGACGCTGGCTGCCTGGCAAAAATTCGGTGAAGAAGTATGGCGTGCCGGTGGGTTTCTGCATCCCATACAGTTTGGCAATTTAAGTATGCTAATGGGGGTGTTGTGTTTAGCAGGCTTGGGCTGGGCTGCCGTGCAAGGCTCCCGATATAAATGGGTGGCGCTCTTATTAATAGGTGCGCTGTGCGGCATGCTGGGATCGTTATTTTCGGGTAGCCGAGGAGGCTGGATTGGTTTGCCCATTATAGGCATGGTGCTTTATCGCAGCTATGGTCACTGCTTCTCTGCGCGGGTTAAATTCAGTATTGTGGGTTTTGTAGCGTTGCTTATTGCAACGCTTTATCTATTGCCCCAAACCGGCCTTCAGCAGCGGGTAAAAGAAGCAGCCAGCGATATCAGCAGCTACGTAACAGGAGCAGAAAGAGACACCTCACTTGGGCTTCGGTTTGAAATGTGGCAAGGAGCAACGCAGTTGATTGCAGACCGCCCCTTATTAGGCTGGGGGGAGGCTGGCTATCAGTCAGCCATGCACGAGTTAGGCGAGAAAGGCGATATTTCAGTCGCTGCTTCTGGGTTTGGCCATGCGCACAATGACATCATCGATGCATTTGCAAAGCGCGGGATCTTGGGGGTGGTAGTATTGCTATTGTTGTACCTAGTGCCCATGCGGATGTTTGCTTCAGGTTTACGGCATTCCAATCATGAAACTAGAGCGTTAGCCGTAGCAGGCACGTTATTGTCTGTGGCTTATATTGATTTTGGCCTTTCGCAAACTTTTTTTGCGCATAATAGTGGTGCCATGTTTTACGCGTTCTGGCTGGCTGTGCTATGGGGCACGTATAGTGCAAAGAAATAATCGAGTAAGCGTCACAGCATCACGCATTACTCAATATCAATAGGGAAATAAGGGCGGTGGTGAGGTTAAGGTTTGCGTGGCGATGTTTTGGGGGCAACCACTTCCACCTTTTTCTGCTCTTTTGTCCACTTGCCTGCTGGTTTATCAATATATTGAAAGTACTCGTTGGTAAAACTGCCCTGGTTGCAAGCATGTCGATAGGAGACAGTCGGCACGTTTGTTTGATCAAGCTCCTGATTAAAAACGCCAGGGCCGGTAATATCAAACACGTTTTTAGATTCGTTAGTCTCAATATTCGCGCATGCTCTATCAATCAGCTTGGCTAAATTGGGGTTGGCGGGTTGGCTGGCAATAAAGTAGTTGCTGAAATGGCCTTGCCGGGTAATGACATACAGTTCGTTAATATTTTCAGGCACCACGCGGGCTAGCGGCCAGATAGCGTGAGCATCTATATCAAGATAAACCCCACCATGTTTTTGAAGAACTAATAAGCGCCATAGATCCGCTTGCGCTGCTCCAATTTGCAATCGTTCATAGTTGGCAAGTATTTCTTGATTAAAATTTTCGGCGATAAATTGGTGTCTGGCATCAGTCACCATAAACCGATATTCGAACCGGGGAGCCATCAGTCGGTTAAAGAGATAGTTGAGGTAGACGGGTAGCGTGACCCTGTTTGTAAAGTTGGTCTGCCAAATAATGCGTGGTATGAAAGGCTCTCCTTTAGGGGAGAGCAGTGGTGCCGCGTGTTCGGGTAAAGTGAAGCGCTTGCTGGGGAAAACAGCATGGAAAACATAGCTTAGAAGCTTGGTAACGTTGGCCAAGAGCTTAATGAGGCGGCTCGTTCCTACAATAATCGCATTTTTAAAGGCAGATGATGCGGACATGAAAATGTTCCTGGCTGGCAATCATTGCCGCTTGGTTAGCGGCAAAAACCGATAGTCTACCAGCCTCCCTGGCCTTCCAATAGGCTGCGCATATTATTGTCCAGTTTTATGCGAAAGTCTGCACTGCCCAGCACCATGGCATCGCCTGAACGCACCACCCTGGCGCTGACATATAAATAGTCCTGCCCTTGAGCATAAGTGCCCATCAATATAGAGCGGGCGTTGTGTTGGGAGCTTAAGCGCTGCACTTGGCGGGAAAGAATTAACTCGCCTACGCTTTCCTCAATAAACATGCTGTCGCGCATTTTTACTTCGCGGACCTGCATGCCTTGCTGGGCAAGAGCGGAAGCCATTATTTCTGAGCTAATACGCCCAAACGTGGAGGACTGGCTTAGGTTATCAATACTCACAAAGGTGGCGGCAATCATAGGGCTGTAGCGCGTAAGGTCTGGATTGCTTGCAACCATCTGTTGCGCTGCTTTATGAGCCAACTCAGAAAGGTCTGGTGCGGGTTCTGGTGGTTTATTATTTGAATTGCCCATCGTGCTGCAGCCCACCATGGATAGCAATAAAACGCCCATCAGCAATAGGTGGCTGGTGGATAAACGTTGACGCAATGATGGCGTAGCAAAAAAATTAAAAGGCATGACGTTACCAGGTATTGGTGATGGAAACGGTGGGTGTCGCCGGTGCTCTAGGGACACGGTGAGGCGCGTATTGGCGGCGGTCGCCTGCGTTGATGTAATAAATATTTGATGAAGAGTAAAGAATACGCTCACCATCAATAATCTGTGTGGTGATAATCACTTCTTCATTGCCGGTAGTAGTCCAGCTACCGCTGACGGTATCAGCTATCATCGCCGCAGGAATTAATCCAAGCGCAGGCTCTGCCCAGTGGTTGATCGGGATGGTAGCCACCGCGACGCCTGCCGTTAACGCCGTAAATGCTCCAATTGGCGGACGAATAAAACCGCGGTCACGATGCTCAACGACTTCTACATCAATATGTATATTGGCGGCATTGGGGGTCGGTACGGTGGTTAAGTTGGCACCTCGTGAGACCAATTCGCTGGTGAGCAGCGTACGAAAACCACGATCAAACTCGCCGCCGCTATAGACGTTCAGACCTGGATGATCAGGTTCGGTAATATGTAAATCACGGAAGCGAACCCGCTCACGCTGTAAAATATTGCTGGCTTCATGGCGAGCCAGGACTTCCCAGTGATGGGCAGCCTGCATGCGTTGTTGCTCTGTATAGGGATAGGTGGTGGCTATAGGGGCCTGCGAGGTGTTGGCATAGAAACAGCCGCTCAGCATCAAACCAGTAATCCCTACACTGGCAAGGCGAAATAATTGAGTAGTAAAAAGACGACTTAAGCTGCTATGCACCAGAGGTTCCTTATCGCTTCATGGGGTCTTTGTTAGACTAGATGAGTTTTATCATGCCTAGTAATAATCGGCCACGAGGTTGAAAACTTGAATGAGCGATAACACGAATGCTTGAAGATCATCGCAGCGGTCCGCGCCATGATTCGCTAATGTCAGCGTACCCAACCGATGAAAGTAGTAGCGGGTGGATGATTAGCTATATCGATATCATGACACTGCTGGTAGCGCTATTCGTCATTATTGTGGCAGCGGCGGGCAAAACGGCACCTGATATTTTTCAAACATCGCCAGAAGATGTCGCTCAAGCGCCTCCCCCTGTGCTTGAAGTGCCGCTTCCTGATGCCATGGAAAACGTGCTGCAGCACCGCGTTATAGAAGAGTGGCGACACGGGCTAGATCCTTTCGCGATAAGTGCCGCGTTAGGGGTGGCGGGTTTACCTAAGCCAAGACCTGCGCCTGATTCGCCGCCACCTTTGCTAGCGCTTGCAGACTTTGATCCTCTGCCGCCTGTAGAGCTTGATGAGCCATTAGCCTGGCTTCCGCCGGTGGTATTACCTACCGCGTTAGTGCCCGCCGGTGATGATGTTCCGGCGGCTCCGCTGGCAAACTACATGGTATTGCTAACCGATCGTCCGCCGGTCAATGTGCAAGAAATAAAGGTACAAGAAATATCGGTAGACGCCATCAATAGCGCCCAGGCCGTCCAGGTCGCGTTAGCCGAGCGGGTCGAAACGTCTCCCTACTTGCCAAACCTGGAAGGTGTTGAGGTATCTCGTGTCGCGGAAGGGATTAGTTTGCGGGTACAGGATCAATTGCTGTTTCCTTCAGCGGCTGCAGAGCTAACCAGTGGAGGCTCCTCATTGGTAGGTAGCCTGTTAGAAACCATACAGCGCTACGACGGTGAAGTATGGGTCGAAGGCCATTCTGACAGCCAAACCATCAGCACCGATGAGTTCTCTTCTAACTGGGCACTTTCAAGCGCCCGAGCGATAGCCATTGTGGAAGCACTGGAGGCCGAAGGAGTTGCGCCTGAGCGCTTGCGAGCCGTTGGCTTGGCAGCGACTCAGCCGCTTGACAATAATGAAACCCCAGAGGGGCGAGCGCGCAACCGGCGGGTAGAAGTGGTTATTCATGTTGAGTAGGAGATCACTTTAGCGATGGTCCGACACCTCGGCGGGGGTTAAGGGCGGCTGGCGCCGCCATCGCCGAATAAATTCAGCTCCCACCTCACCGTTGGTGACATTAATACATCTGATGAAAGGTGCTTACCCGGCTTAAAGCACCTTACCCCTGTGGGAGATCGCTTCAGCGGGCGAAGCAGTGCGCAGCGCTGCCGGGGTTAAGGGCGGCTGGCGTCGCCATCGCCGAATAAATTCAGCTCCCACCTCACCGTTGGTGGCATTAATACATCTGATGAAAGGTGCTTACCCGGCTTAAAGCACCTTACCCCTGTGGGAGATCGCTTCAGCGGGCGAAGCTGTGCAGCCGGGGTTAAGGGCGGCTGGCGCCGCCATCGCCGAATAAATTCAGCTCCCACCTCACCGTTGGTGGCATTAATACATCTGATGAAAGGTGCTTACCCGGCTTAAAGCACCTTACCCCTGTGGGAGATCGCTTCAGCGGGCGAAGCAGTGCGCAGCGCGGCGGGGTTAAGGGCGGCTGGCGCCGCCATCGCCGAATAAATTCAGCTCCCACCTCACCGTTGGTGGCATTAATACATCTGATGAAAGGTGCTTACCCGGCTCAAAGCACCTTACCCCTGTGGGAGATCGCTTCAGCGGGCGAAGCAGTGCGATAGCTTAAAAGATAGAGATTTTACTAATAAGAGCCGTTTTAGCTGCACAATAATGATGCTTGGGGCGGGCGTATTAAATTATTGCCTTATGTAAGGCATGCAGTGTTGTTCATTAAGGTTTTAATAAACAATGTTTTTTATATATTGGCATATTAAATGCACATTTAAGGTGGTCATTAACGACAAAGCTTGGCGGCTTTTTTAAGCCAAAAGAGGTAATGCTATGTCTGAACATGCCTGTACCGCATTATTACCCGAGTTGCCTGATGCGGAGCATCGGTCACGTTTGGTGCTCACCGACTTAGATGGTTCGCTACTCGATCACCATAGCTATGATTTCTCACCTGCGGCACCCAGCTTGTCGCGCCTAAAGCAATTAGGCGTGCCGGTAATCCCCGTGACCAGTAAGACGCGTGCTGAATTATTGCCGCTGCGTGAATTGCTTGGACTTACGGGAACACCTTTTGTAGCTGAAAATGGCGCCATTATTGGCTTGCCGCCCAGTTGGTGTCATGCACGTCTTGACCGTCCGGGCAGTGGGCGTGATGGCATCGTTACAAAACACGCCGGCGTTGATATCGGATTTATCCGAGCACGTTTAAGGGTATGGCGCCAACGGTTAGATGTACGTTTTACCAGTATGGGCGAGCTGAGTGTCCAGGACGTCGTCAAACTGACGGGGTTAGATAAAACGCGCGCACAGGATGCCTGCAAGCGCGAAGGCAGCGAGCCGCTAATTTGGCAAGATGATGCCGTTTCGCTCGAAAACTTCCGGTTAGCGCTAAGCGGCGACGGCCTTGAGCTTACTCAAGGCGGACGCTTTTGGCACGTTATGGGTCGTGGCGCCGATAAAGGCTGCGCTGTCACATGGCTAATCAAGCGTTTTGCCAAATTAAGAGGGTGCACGCCACTCTCGTTAGGGCTGGGCGACGGGCCTAATGATCTAACGATGTTGGAGGCGGTCGATCAAGCAGTGGTTATTCGAGGTTGTCATAAAGCACCTGTTACACCGCAGACCACGGCGTTATATCGCACAAGCAAAGCTGGGCCAGCTGGATGGGCAGAAGGAGTCGCGTACTGGTGGGAGCAGGATAGCCGCCAGTTAAATCTGGCAACGAAAACCGTTGCGCTGACTCAATAACGCCAAGGAGGGATGCCCATGAGTGATTTTCATCAAAACGGGGTGATAACCGATTTTCATAATCTCACCCGTCGCCCTGTTGAGGCGCTGGAGCAGGAGCTTATCCAGTTTGCTAAACGCCGCCCTATGGGCTTGATCTTGCCGTCATTGTTTTCAGAGTTGGAAGGGCCTGCGCTATCCCGAATAATTGATGAATTGGCGCAAGTACCTTATTTGCAGGAAATTGTGATTGGGCTGGATCGTGCGGATCGCGACCAGTTTTTATACGCCCGAGAATTCTTTTCACGTCTGCCGCAGCATACCCGCATTTTATGGAACGATGGTCCACGCCTACGTGAGTTGGATGCAGAGCTTGAAAGCCATGGTCTAGGAGCATTGGAGCCAGGTAAAGGGCGTAACGTTTGGTATTGCGCCGGGTATGTTTTGGCTTCCCATCGCTCAGTTGTCGTTGGGCTACATGATTGCGATATTCTTACCTATGATCGAGGGCTTTTAGCGCGCTTAATGTACCCGGTTGCGCACCCGCGCTTTAACTATAGTTTCTGTAAGGGTTACTACCCGCGCATTGCTGAAGGAAAGCTTAATGGCCGTGTGTCACGCTTATTGGTAACCCCTTTACTCCGTGCGCTGAAAACCGTGTGTGGGCCTATGCCTTACCTGGAGTACCTGGATAGTTTTCGTTACCCGCTGTCTGGTGAGTTTGCTATGCGCAGCGAGGTATTGGAAGGGATTCGTATTCCTGCAGACTGGGGGCTTGAAATTGGTGTGCTGTCTGAGCTGCAGCGTAACTACTCCCATCGTCAGCTCTGTCAGGTAGATATCGCTGATGCCTATGATCACAAACATCAGCCTATCAGTGAAGAGGACCCCAATAGTGGTCTAAACCGAATGAGCCTGGATATTTCCAAAGCGCTCTATCGTAAATTGGCCACTCAAGGCGTGAGTTTTAGCAGCGAAGATTTCCGGACGCTAAAAGCCACTTATTACCGGCTGGCGCTGGACCTGATAGAAGCCTATGACCATGACGCTACCATGAATGGCTTGAGCTTGGACCGCCATTGTGAAGAGCAGGCGGTAGAGCTGTTTGCGAGTAACTTGCTAGAAGCCGGCAACCTGTTTCTGGATAACCCGCGCGAGCGGCCGTTTATTCCCAGCTGGAACCGCGTGCAGGCGGCCGTACCGGATGTATTAAGCCGCATGCATGAAGCCGTAGCGTTGGATAACCAGGGCAAGGTGTAGGTTTATTCGAAGAACATGGTAAGAGCAGGCTTCAGCCAGTGAATGAGGGGCAACCCAAGAAGGCCTGATAAGCATTGTGGGAGCAGGCTTCAGCCAGCGAATGGGGTGGGTTTAACCCCGGGAGGCCTTCGGCCAGTGGAACTGGGCTCCCACAATGTTTACCCAACCCCGAGCCTTAATGAATTGGGTTTCTTAATATTTGTCC
Organism: Halomonas sp. AOP43-A1-21; assembly: GCF_052376775.1. Classification (NCBI taxonomy): domain Bacteria; kingdom Pseudomonadati; phylum Pseudomonadota; class Gammaproteobacteria; order Oceanospirillales; family Halomonadaceae; genus Halomonas; species Halomonas sp. AOP43-A1-21. The sequence continues at coordinate 58,803 of NZ_JBQSWC010000025.1, forward strand.
AGTCCAAAAGGCCTGATAAGCATTGTGGGAGCAGGCTTCAGCCAGCGAATGGGGTGGGTTTAACCTCAGGAGGCCTTCGGCCAGTGGAACTGGGCTCCCACAATGTTTACCCAACCCCGAGCCTTAATGAATTGGGTTTCTTAATATTTGTCCAGTCCAAAAGGCCTGATAAGCATTGTGGGAGTAGGCTTCAGCCAGCGAATGGGGTGGGTTTAACCCCGGGAGGCCTTCGGCCTCCTTCGCCCAGTGGAACTGGGCTCCCACAATGTTTACCCAGCCCCGAGCCTTAATGCATTGGGTTTCTTAATATTTGTCCAGTCCAAAAGGCCTGATAAGCATTGTGGGAGCAGGCTTTAGCCCGCGACAAGGCCTGGTGCAACCACTTCCTAGCTGTATTCGGGAAGGGAGCGAACGCTATCTTCTTCGGTTTGATGAATGCGGAAGTTAGCCACACGCTGGCGCAATTGAACACTCAGATGGGACAGAGCTTGTGTTGCATGATTGCTCTCTTGTACTAGGCTGGCGTTTTGCTGGGTCATTTGATCCATTTGCGTAACTGCCATATTTACCTGCTCAATGCCGCTACTTTGTTCGCTGGTCGCTGCCGAAATTTCCTGTACTAGCGTGCTGAGCTGCTGGATATCGGTCACCACGTTATTAATGATCTCGCCGGTACTACGCACTTGCTGGCTGCCATCGGCTACCTTGGCGCCTGAGTTCTCGATCAGCTTTTTAATTTCCTGGGCAGCCGCTGCCGAACGGCTAGCCAGTTGGCGTACTTCACTGGCGACAACCGCAAAGCCGCGTCCCTGTTCACCCGCTCTTGCCGCTTCGACCGAGGCATTCAGGGCCAAAATATTGGTCTGAAACGCGATAGCGTCAATCGTGTTAACGATGCTGCTCATTTGGGTCGAGCTTTCATTGATGGTGGCCATGGTGCTTACCATGGCGGTCATCGCATCACTGCCTTTTTGTGCTTTCTCGGCGGTGGTGGTTGCCAGTTTGCGGGCATGGTCCGCGTGCTCGGCATTCTGTTTCACCGTTGCCGTGAGCTCTTCCATGCTCGACGCCGTTTCAGCAAGCGAAGCGGCCTGCTGTTCGGTGCGCGTTGAAAGCTCTTCATTCACGCCTACTATTTGTTCGACACCACTATTCACTTGGCTGGCGCCATGATGAATATCGCCAATTGTTTCAGCTAGCATTTCACGCATACGGTTAATATCAAACAGCAGGCTTTGCTGATCCTTTGATGAAAGCTGGGTTACCTGGGTCAGGTCACCATTGGCGATATTACGTACAACGCTGGCCGCGTAGCGGGGGTCGCCACCTAAACGACGCGCTACATCACGAATAACCCAGCCCATTAACACGGTTACTGGCAAACCAATGATTAACAGTATCCCCGCCGAGCGAAGCAACCCAGCAATAAATGCTGCATTGATATCATCCACATAAACGCCCGTTGCCAACGACCACTGCCATGCGGGAAGGTGCGCTACATAACTGGTTTTCGGCAACTGTTCATCACCGCCAGCGCGGGTAGAGTAGTAGTTAACGTGGCCTCCGCCTGCCTGGGAAACACGCAGCAACTCGGGGTATAGCGCCATACCGCTGGCGTCCAGATAGCTAGTCATATCAGTGCCAGGCGTACGGGTAGGGTGAGAAATAACCAACAGGTCGTCGTTGAAAGCGAAAATATACTCGCCAGCCCCGAAGCTAGCGCTGGCCATATTGTCGATAGCGCGCTGTTGCGCTTCTTCAAGGCTTAGCTCGCCAGCGGCTACGCGTGCCTGTAGGGCTTCAATTTGACTATGCACACTTTCGACCACGTGCTGAATGCTGTCGCGGCGCTCGCTCTCAATTGTTTGGCGGTTCTCCCAGGCTAGCCAGCCAACTAACAGCAGCATGGTGGCCCAGATAATACCCAACGTGCCCCAAAGTTTTGTTGTTGTTGTTAAATGCTTCATATTCTTCCTATAGACGTTAAGTTAAGAATGAATGACGATTCTATATATCGGCCTAATCACTGAAGACGTTAGCTCATCGGCTTATATTTTTGTAACGTTATTTGATGTTTAGCTTACGGTCGCGATACAACGCGAGGCCAAAAAAACGCCCCCTTGGCCTAAAGCCAAGAGGGCGTTTTACATTGCCATCAACTCGATTTAAAAATCGCTGTCATCGTGCGCATACCGCAATGTTGAAGGGGCTAAAGGCAGGGCGGTTGCCGGTTTAGCCGCCGTCGTTTGGTTAATACGGAAGTTAGCTACACGCTGGCGCAACTGAATGCTCAGGTGGGACAGGGCTTGCGTTGCGTGATTGCTCTCTTGTACCAGGCTTGCGTTTTGCTGGGTCATTTGATCCATTTGCGTGACCGCTAGATTCACCTGCTCAATGCCGCTACTTTGTTCGCTGGTCGCTGCTGAAATCTCCTGTACTAGCGTGCTGAGCTGCTGGATATCGGTGACCACGTTATTAATGATTTCACCTGTATTGCGAACTTGCTGGCTACCATCGGCTACCTTGGCGCCTGAGTTCTCGATCAGCTTTTTAATTTCCTGGGCAGCAGATGCCGAACGGCTGGCCAACTGGCGTACCTCATTCGCGACAACCGCAAAGCCGCGGCCTTGTTCACCGGCTCTGGCCGCTTCAACCGAGGCATTAAGCGCCAAAATGTTGGTTTGGAACGCGATAGCGTCAATCGTGTTAACGATGCTGCTCATTTGGGCCGAGCTTTCATTGATGTTGGCCATGGTGCTCACTACTGCCGTCATCGCATCGCTGCCCCGCTGTGCTTTTTCGGCGGTGGTGGTTGCCAGTTTGCGCGCGTGGTCCGCATGCTCGGCATTTTGCTTCACCGTTGCCGTGAGCTCTTCCATGCTTGACGCCGTTTCAGCAAGTGAAGCGGCCTGCTGTTCGGTGCGTGTTGAAAGCTCTTCATTCACGCCCACAATCTGATCAACACCATTATTTACCTGATCAGCGCCATGATGAATATCGCCAATCGTGTCGGCTAACGCTTCCCGCATGCGATTAATATCAAACAGTAGGCTATCGTGGTCATTGCTGGAAAGCTGAGTGTTGCGGGTCAAATCACCGTCTGCAATATGGCGGACTATACTGGCCGCGTAACGTGGGTCCCCTCCTAGGCGGCGAGCTACATCGCGGATGACCCAGCCCATAAGCACGGTCACGGGAATGCCAATAATCATCAGCGCTATTAGAGAACGGATAAGATTGCTGATAAAAGCATCTTGAATGTCGTCGACATAGATGCCGGCGCCAAACGCCCAGTTCCATTCGGGGATGTAGGCGAAATAACTGATTTTTGGAAATTCTTCGTCACCCGAAAGGCGGCGGGAAAAATATTCGACATGTCCTCCACCTGAGCGTGCGGCATTAAGAAAAGCAGGATACAAGTGCATACCTTGGGTATCTGTAAAGCTGCTCATATCTTCGCCTCGTGGGCGGTTAGGGTGGGAGACGATCTTTAGCTGGTCATCAAAAGCAAAGACGTATTCACCCTCAGCGAAGCTTGCATTGGCCAAGCTATCGATGGCGCGTTGCTGGGCCTCTTGCAGGGTTAGTTCTCCATTGCTTGCTTTGGTTTGCAATGTTTCCAACTGAGAATGAAGGCTTTCAACCACATGTTGAATACTCGTACGACGTTCTTGCTCAATGGTTTGGCGAGATTCCCACGTTAACCACCCAACCAGCGTCAGCATGGCCAGGCAGATGATCCCCAAAATGCTCCAAAGTTGTTGATTCGTAGTCAATCGAGTCATGTGTGTCCTATAACAATCAAGCTATTAATGAATGACTTTGGTATATCGGCCTAATTGCCTACGACGTTAGCCTAATTTACATATATTTTTGGTATGAAAGACGTCTATAAAAAAGCCGCCAACAAAGGGCGGCTTATATCAATAGGTTATGTTGATATTTTAAATTTGATTAGCTTTTGTTTAAGACTTAGGGTTTAAGACTTAGAGTTTAAGACTTAGGGTTTAAAACTTAGGGCGCTGGGCTCCCCATCATTTCTATCAGACGGGCTTCATCGGGCATACCCTGTATTCGGTCGATACGCAGATCACCGTTAGGCGTTTCCCGTTGGAAGGCGCTGGTGGGAGTAGCGTAAAGCCCTAATGCTTCAAACAGCTGGTTGTTTGTGTATACCTGTTCTTCGATCTCGCGTGGCTGCGCACTCGCGGTAATTACTTCGCCCTCTTTCTTACGCTTAAGTGCTGCGCTGGGGTCATCAGCGCCAAGTAGAACAGCGGCTTTTCCAGGGCTATCGGGCGCTAAGATACCTATCATAATGTGGCGTAGCTGCACCTTGCCGGCATTTACCCAGGGGCGCGTTTGTTCCCAAAACGCCTGACAATAAGTGCAGTTGGCATCGGTAAAGGTATAAATTACCTGAGGGGCTTCGGGGTTGCCATCCTGTATCCAGTGGCTGTTTTCCAGTAATTGCCATGTTTCAGCCTCAAGTGCCGCGCGTACATGCTCATCCAGCTGGGCTTCTGTCAGGTTGTTACCTTGGCTATCTGTTAATGTACCGACAATGGCATGCTCTTCGTCGGGGGTAAGGTAGATCGCAATTTCCTGCCCCTGGGTACTTGCACCATAGCCTGTTAGGCCACCGGGGGCATCAAACTGGCCATGAATTTCCCACCCCTGATTGGCTAATGCTTGCACCGGAGCTGGCAATTCGCTCGCCTGGCTTGTGCTAACGCCTGCCAACAACAAAAAACTACTCAATGCAGAAGGGCTAAAAAAGCTGTGTCTAAATGACATTACAACATCCTTGCGTATACGCGATTGCGCAAAAAGACAAACCCAGTCGATGCCATAACGTAGCAGAGCCTATCGTCAGGTAATACCCAAACGCTGTTAATACCCAAGCACTAGGCGAAAGCGATTAGCCAGCGTGCCGCATAAGGCGAAAGCGTGTCCTCTAGATGCGCGCTTTCGGGCTCAATCGCTTGCCAATCGTGCTGTTCAAGCGATTGTGCCACGGCTTCTCCCATGTCTGACAAACATAATGGTTTGTCGGTGACATTATACAGAGCAAGTAGCCGGCGTCCGTCATGTAACGGGCCGCGCTCGATGGCAAGAAGCTCCGGTGGCGAAGTAAGTACGCGCTGTGCAGCACTGGGATGAAAGCATGGTTCCTGCTGGCGCTGTTCAAGCAGGCGACACAGTGCTTGGAAAATATAGTGCGTCGGATTGGTGGTGTTATCGAGCAGTAGATCAAGCTCACTGCGCTGCCAGCGACGCCGATTAATCGAGCGTAAGCGGCCACTGCGCTCGACGCCTTCGACATCATTGAGCGTGCTGGTCAGCGTATGAATATACAGGGCTGGAATCCCCTGTAGGCTCAGCATAATAGCTTGGCTGCACAAAAAGCGTGCTACCTGCCATGGGTCTGGGCCACGGTGGGTGCCACGCATTGCTTCAAACCAAGTGATATTAATTTCGTAAGGTGTATCGCTGCCATCGGGGTTGCTGCGCATGCTGACAAAACCGCCGAAGCGATGCATCAGCTCTAAAAGTGCGTCGCGCTCATGGTTAGGCAGCAATCCCTCCAAAGGGCGCACGCCAATACCATCGTGGCTTGCGGTAAAGTTCAGGTACGTACACTGGTACGGCAATACCGGTAAACTTGATAACCATGCTTGCAGGGTTTCTGATTCGCCCCGCGTTAAGGTGTGAAGTAGCAGCGGAGGGAGCGCAAATTGATACACCATATGTGCTTCATCAGGCGGGCCTTCGGGCAGGCGCTCCAGACCGAAGTAACTGATATTTTCTTCGTGGGGCACGTTGGTTTCGGTAACTAGCAGGGTGCCTGGCGCAACTTCATCCACGACGGCACGTAACAGGCGTACAACAGTGTGCGTTTGAGGTAGATGGATACACGAAGTACCCAGACGCTTCCATAAAAATGCCACGGCATCCAGGCGAATGATCCGCGTCCCTTGCTGTAGGTAGAACAACAAAATTCCCACAAACTCCAAAAGCACATCAGGATTTTCAAAGTTTAAATCAAGCTGGTCTTCTGAAAAGGTTGCCCATAGGTGGCGCGTGCCCCGGCGTGTTGCCACCGGAACGAGTAGGGGGCTGCTACGCGGGCGGGTAACGTGGGAAATATCCGTTTCAGGATCTACTTCAATAAAGTAATCGCGGCCCGGCAGGCTGCCGCTTAAGTAATCGACAAACCAGAGCGATTCCCGGGAAACATGGTTCAGCACCAGATCCGCCATCACATCATAATGTTGGGCCAGTGTCTGAATATGCTGCCAGTCGCCAAGTTCCGGATTGACCTCACGGTAGTGAATGACCGAAAAACCGTCATCACTACTCCAGGGAAAGAAGGGTAAAACATGCACACCGCTGATGCGATCGCCCAGGCGCGTCTGTAAAAAATCGTTCAGGACGGCGAGAGGCGGGGAGTCAGTGTCGATGATGGAATCACCATAACAGATCAACCACTGATCCTTTTCGCTCCATGTTGGTGCCGAGCCGCAGTGCGTTGGCGCATCGGTTAATGCTGGCGCGCTTAACGAACGGAAGTGATCGAGATGCTGGCCCAGACGACGCAGGACTTCATCGGCGCGAGGGCCATAAAGATGCGTCAGATAACCGTGAACCTTCTTTTCAAACGTCGGCATAAGGGGCTCCTTATCAACCATTTGTCTCCTGAATTCATTAAGCACTAGCATTGAACAAATGCAGCTTGTGTGCCAAATCGTTACAATGCAGGGTAACAGGCCGCCGACGTTTCATTATGGCCCGCGTTTAACCCCTTACGGCGTTTGAGTTTACGCCCGATAAGAGATAAAAAACGCGCTTGAAAATAGTGAGTGATAATTAGGTTATAACACGCTTACTCGTGCAGCTTACAGCACGGACTGACAACAGGTTGACCGCTATGCATTGTCCTTTTTGTGGTGCTACTGATACTCGAGTGACCGATTCGCGACTGGTAGCGGAAGGCGATCAGGTGCGTCGGCGTCGGCAGTGCGCTAATTGCCATGAGCGCTTTACTACTTACGAAACGGCCGAGCTGCTGATGCCTCGGGTCGTAAAGTCAGATGGCTCCCGTGAAAGCTTTAATGAAGCAAAGTTACGCGATGGAATGGTGCGTGCATTAGAAAAACGCCCGGTCAGTGCTGAATCTATTGAAGCGGCGGTTGAACGTATTCGTCAAACGCTGCGCGCCAGGGGGGACCGGGAAATTAACGCGCGAGACATCGGCGAATCCGTGATGCAGGCCTTAAAGAACCTGGATCAAGTTGCCTATATTCGATTTGCCTCCGTATACCGTAAGTTTCAGGATCTGGACGAGTTTCGTGCTGAGATTGACCGCCTTTCTCAGGAACCGCCCCGCATAACCCCAGGGCATGAGAAGGACGATACGTAATGGGTGCTACTGTCCCGTTTAGTGATTTAGACCACCGTTACATGGCGCGCGCCCTCCAGCTCGCAAGAAAGGGCCTGTATACCACCGACCCCAATCCGCGGGTGGGGTGTGTCATCGTACAGCAGTTGCCTGGCCAGCCAGGGCAGATTGTGGGAGAGGGGTATCACGTGCGCGCCGGTGAGCCCCATGCCGAAATCAACGCGCTAAATGCCGCCGGTGAGCATGCAAGGGGCGCTACGGCGTACGTTACCCTAGAACCTTGCTCACATACTGGGAGAACGGGGCCCTGTGCGGTAGCGCTCCAAAATGCCCGGATAGCGCGGGTCGTCGTCGCCATGGTGGACCCTAACCCACAAGTGAGTGGGAACGGAATCAAGGTGCTCAGGGCGGCAGGCATCGAGGTCGGCGTGGGACTGCTGGAGCAGGATGCACGCGCCTTGAACCCGGGCTTTATTGCCCGTATGGAGCATCAACGTCCTTTTGTACGCCTGAAAATGGCCATGAGTCTGGATGGCCGCACGGCGATGGGATCAGGTGAGTCGCAGTGGATAACCGGTCCTGAAGCGCGCAGTCATGTTCAGCGTTTGCGGGCGCGTTCCAGCGCTATTTTAAGCGGTGTTGAGTCGATCATCATGGACGACTCACGGCTGACTTTACGGGTTGAGCAATTGCAGCTGGCAAACGCAGATACGGTAGTTTTGCGCCAGCCGTTACGCATTATTGTGGATACCCGGCTGCGCTTACCGCTGGCCGCGGCCTGCTTAACCGAGCCGGGCCGAACGCTGATCATGACAACGCCTGCACATTCGCCTGAAAAACGCACTAAGTTGATCGCCGCCGGTGCTGAAGTGCATGTGTTTGAGCCAGGTAGTGATGGACGCCTTCCGCTGAAGGAGTTGCTTCAGTGGCTGGCTGAAAACGAGCAGGTTAATGAGTTACTGGTTGAAACAGGGGCTACGCTTGCCGGGGCGCTGTTAGATGCTCAGCTAGTAGATGAGCTTCAACTTTTTGTCGCTCCCACTTTATTGGGTGGTGAAGCAAAGCCGCTCTTTGCGCTGCCTGGGCTTTCACGAATGGCGGATCAACGGCGTTTAACCATTCATGATATGCGCGCTGTCGGTCGTGATTGGCGTATTATTGCCTCGCCTCAGCCTGACTAGCGCATGTGGCGATAGCAAGGTACTCTTGTCGCAAATTCAGGTCGCCAGTTTGGTATCGCCAGCGTTGGCATCATAATCTTTAAGTATCGCGCAGCGAAGACGTTGCGCCACATCGCATACCGTGCGAATTCATATTTAGGAGCTTCCATGGCGCATTCCTCCTCTGGGGGCTTAGCCTCTATCGCCGAGCTGGTGGACGATATTCGCCAGGGCAAAATGGTGATCCTCATGGATGATGAGGATCGCGAAAATGAAGGTGATATCATCATGGCGGCCGAGAAAGTTCAGGCCGAGCATATCAACTTTATGGCTCGCTTTGCTTGTGGCCTTATCTGCATGCCGATGACGCGAGAGCGTTGCGAGCAGCTCAATTTGCCCTTGATGGTGCGTGATAACGGCTCGGGCTTTGGTACCAAGTTCACGCTTTCCATCGAAGCAACGGAAGGTGTCACAACCGGTATCTCGGCCGCTGATCGCGCGCGCACGGTTCAAGCGGCTTGCGCACCGTATGCTAAACCGACTGATATTGTGCAGCCTGGGCATATTTTTCCGCTGATGGCCGAGCCCGGTGGCGTATTGCGCCGCGCAGGTCATACAGAGGCGGCCTGCGATTTATCCGCTTTAGCCGGTTGTGACCCAAGCGGTGTGATTTGCGAGATTATGAATGATGATGGCAGCATGGCGCGTCGGCCTGAACTTGAGGCGTTTGCCAAGCAGCATGATATTAAAATCGGTACCATTGCCGACCTGATTCATTACCGTATTATTCATGAGCAGACGGTTGATCATGTGGAAACCTCCACCGTCATGACTTCTCAAGGGGAGCTGGCGCTGCATGTTTTCCGTGATCGCATCCAGGGGGCGCATCATTTAGCGCTCGTGAAGGGGCAGCCCACTCCGGATCAGGCAACCACCGTTCGCGTTCACCTGGCGGATACGCTGCGTGATGTGCTCGGCTTAGCCAAAGATGAGCAGGGGCGCTGGAATGCCCATCGGGCGCTTGAAGAGATCGCCGGCTCGTCTGCCGGCGTTCTGGTGCTTATTGATGACGGCCGTCCGCATCAGGATTTAAAAGATCAGTTAGACGTGTTTTTGGACCGCGTGCGTCAGCCGCGCACCAGCGACTTCGATGGCACGGGTAATTATTTAACGATTGGTACTGGCTCGCAGATTCTGCGCCATTTAGGCGTTGGTAAAATGCGGCTACTAAGCTCACCATGGAAGTTTTCGGCCCTTTCAGGCTTTGATCTTGAAGTTGTCGAGCTCGTGGGGCCGAATGACACCGTGTATGAGCCAATTTCTCAGCAGGAATAAATTGATGCAATCCCTCTCTCAAGTAGAAGGTACGTTTGTCGACGTCGATGGCCGCTACGTTATCGTGGTTGGCAGGTTCAACCATCATGTGGTTGATAGTCTTGTAGAAGGCGCTATTGATAGTTTGACGCGTCACGGTGTAGATGCCGAGAATATTCATATTGTTCACGTTCCGGGTGCCTGGGAACTGCCGCTTGCGGTAAAGCGTGTGCTTAAAGTGATGAAACCTGACGCGGTTATCGCGCTTGGCGCGGTGATTCGTGGCGGTACGCCGCACTTTGAATACGTAGCAGGCGGCTGTAATACTGCGATGAACCATTTGCAGCTGGAGTTTGATACGCCGGTCGCCAATGGCGTATTGACCGTTGAGTCCATCGAGCAGGCGATTGAGCGTGCGGGTACCAAAGCGGGCAACAAGGGAACGGAAGCCGCTATGGCAGCGATGGAAATGGTCTCACTGCTGCGCGCGATACCGCTAGGAGATTCACAATGAGCGAGCGCCGTGAGCGTAAGCCCTCTGCCGCACAGCAGAGCCGTCACGCTGCCCGTGAATTGACCGTACAGGGGTTGTATCAGTGGCAGATGACCGGTAAATCGATTACTGCTGTTGAAGCCGAGTTTCGTAGCCAGGTAGCTGATGATGACCTGGAAGATCATGAAAACTGGGTTAAGGTGATGGAAATCGCTGACAAGGCGCTTTTCCACGAGCTTCTGCACAACACCGCGCGTTTTAAGACTGAGCTTGATCGTGAAATCTCTCCCTTGCTGGATCGCCGTCTGGAAGATCTGGATGCGGTAGAGCTAGCTATTTTACGTCTGGGGGCTTACGAGCTTTCCCGCCGTATGGAAGTGCCGTACCGGGTAGTTATCAATGAAGGGGTTGAGTTGGCCAAGTCGTTTGGCGCAACCGACGGCCATAAATACGTGAACGGCATTCTCGACAAGCTGGCTAATCGCTTGAGAAGTGCCGAAGTCAGCGCTCGCCGTTTGTAACGCCGGGCTGCCTGATAAAACGTTTAAGGGGCCTTTGTGCTTGCCGAATTTGATTTGATTCGTCGTTATCTGATGCCGTCGCAAAAGCTTAATGCGAAAGATGGCGTCGCACTGGGTGGTGGCGACGATGCTGCCCTGTTAGTGCCTCAAGCGAATCATCAGATCGCGGTTAGCGTTGATACGTCCGTTGTGGATGTTCACTTCCCCCATGATGCCCCGGCCTTTGCGGTGGGGCATCGTGCGCTTGCCGTTGCGTTAAGCGATTTAGCGGCCATGGGCGCAGACCCGCGCTGGTGTTTTATGGCGCTCACGCTGGATCAGCGAACGTTTTTTGATGATGCCGCTATCCACGCGTGGATAAAAGGTTTTGCCGATGGTTTTCATTCGCTATGTCAGCAGCAGTCAACCACGCTGGCTGGTGGCGACGTCACGTCGGGTGCTCTGAGCATCGGGGTAACCGTTATGGGCGAGGTGCTCAAGGGTCGTGCTTTGACCCGTGCAGGCGCCAGGCCTGGCGATATGATTGCGGTCACCGGTGCCCTAGGCGGTGGCGCTGGCGGGTTAGCACTTTGGCAGCGTGGTGAACGTGATCTCAAGCATCCCTTGCTGCGCCGCTATTTGCTGCCCGAGCCGCGTTTAGCGGCGGGGGTGGTACTTCGCGATCTGGCGACCGCCGCAATGGACATCTCTGATGGGCTATTGGCCGATCTTGCCCATCTGCGCGCAGCCTCCAAGGTAGGCGCTACTATTGATGTCGAGTCGTTGCCATTGGCCGAGACACTTATCGAGTCGCTTGGCCTTGAAGAGGCGCGCAACGCTGCGCTGTCAGGCGGGGATGATTATGAACTGCTGGTTACCCTGGCGCCGGAAAACGTGGTTAACGCACAGCGTGATCTCCGCAAGCAGGGATTAGCGTTAACAGTGATCGGCCAATGCAGTGAAACGCTGGGTGTTGAAGGGATCGCACCGTATAGCAAGGCTGGTTGGCAGCATTTTAATGAGGGAACGCCATGAACCGTGCACCATCAAGTGTGTGGCGTCGCCCAACGCATTTTTTCGCGTTTGGTTTAGGCAGCGGTACGGTGCCCTGGGCGCCGGGTACCTTTGGCACGCTCGCCGCCATTCCTTTCTACTGGATGATGGCGGATTTACCGCTCGGCTGGTATTTAGGTATTGTGCTTGTCGCCTTTATCGTCGGCGTTTGGTTGTGTGATAAGACCTCGCATGATTTAGGCGTACACGATCATTCCGGCATTGTTTGGGATGAGTTCGTGGGGTACTGGATTACGATGGCCGCCGTGCCTTTCTCCTGGGAGGCCGCGCTATGGGGCTTTATTGTGTTCCGTATCTTCGATGTGTTTAAACCTTGGCCGATTCGCTGGGCGGACCGGCGTGTTGCCGGTGGTTTCGGCATCATGATTGATGATGTCATGGCCGGGATCTATGCCTGGAGCACCATGCACCTATGGTATTGGTTACATTGATGGTATTGGCTACATTGATGGTATCGGTTGCCCTAATACGCAGCGGCAGGTGACACTGGCGAAAGTTACGTACAAAAAGTACTTATAAAGTACTTATTATGGTACATGGCGAAATGTACTTATGAGAGGTGCTGATAAAAAGTACTTATTAGAAGTGCTGATAAAAAACGTAGTAAAGGCGCTGACGAAAAGTACTTCTTATCGGTGCGGCTCAAGGAGATGGCATGCGCAAGGAACGTTTAATCGTCCCTATCTTGGCAGTGATCGCCATCGTATGGATGGCAGGACAACTGCTGTCCAGCGTGTTATTTGAGCGTAGCCTTCGTCAGGCACTAGAAGATTTGGAAGCGCGAGGTGAATGGCGGGTAACCCGTACTGAGAGCAGTCGTGGCTGGTTAAGTTCCCAGGGACGTTTATTGCTTTCACCTCTACTGGGGCGCCCCTGGCGGTTAGAGCTTACCTACCGCGCTCGTCACGGCATTTTAAGCACCGATGTCGAAGGCACGCTTTCGCCGCGTCTGGATACGGTCTTACAGCGTGCAGTCGGCGAGGTAACCGCGGCATCCGCCCCACGTTGGAAAGGGCGCTATCATACGTTAAGTGGCCGTAGCGAACTACAGCTCGCCTTAGCCCCCTTTATTATCCAGCAAAGTGGACGAGAACTTGAAGTTCGCGGTGCGCGCCTGCGTCTTGAAGGTGTCTTTGGTGACTGGCGTTTACGCGTTCGTCTCGACCAACTGTCATTAATAGATGGTGTCGCGCAGTTGACCTTGGGGCCAACGCTGCTTGAAAGTCGTTACACCTATATTGACGATGCCTATCATTTTACCCAGCGTGACCATTTGCAAGTTGATTCGGTGGCGCTACGTTATCCTGCCTATGCCATACAGCTAGCGCCGCTTAGCCTGCAAAGCTATATGGTGTTGGATGAAAGCGAGCTGCGCATTAAAGGTGAGCTGGTGATGGGCGATATGATGGTGCCTTCTGAGGCTCCGGATACGCCGCTTATTAACGGGCGTATTGAAATGGAGCTTTCGCGCCTAAATGCCGATGCCATACGCCAGACGATCCGACGCTTGCGTCAGGAAGCCGCGTGGGGCGATACCAGTCTGCCGATGGCCGAAGGTTTGCTGTCCCGCCTTGAGCCTGACCTGCTCCAGATATTGAGCGACTCTCCACGCTTGGATGTATCCACGGTAGCGTTGAATAGCCCTTTATTGGGTATTCGCGTTGATGCTGATGGTGCGCTGTTTTTCGATGCCCGAAAGCTGGATCAGTTAAGTGTTACTGCACTTGATAAAACGGATGAGCGCGAGCGCTGGTTTGAACGCTTGGATGGCGATTTTATGTGGCATGATGCGCCTACTGTCGCCGCGTTATGGTTAGGTCTGCCGTTAGGTACCCGGGATTTACAGTTTGACGTTATACGTGGCAGCTGGCGCGTTAATGGTCGGCCCTTGCCTGAGCTATGGCCGCAATAGACAACCATAAGGGTTGAAGTTTGAGCTCTTTGCCCGCATTCCATAGGCAATGCTAGACGGTAGAGCCGTCAGTCACTGTTTATTGGAGGGTGCATGAGCGACCAGGATAATAACCGCGATCACGATAATCTCGATTGGCTGGCGGACGACGAATCGTCATCGCACCAATCTGATGATGCCAGCGAAAATGAGCATCGTTCAGACGGCGAGAAGATAAACTCGCTGGTTCCCGCCAGTGAAATGCTCCCAGAGCGCATCTACTTACTCCCTATTCACAACCGGCCTTTTTTCCCGGCTCAGGTACAGCCACTGGTAATTAACCGTGAGCGCTGGGAAGAAACCATGCGTCGTGTCGGCAATACGCCGCATAAAACCCTGGGTGTTGCCTTCGTGGGCGAGGGCGGTGTTGAGTCGTTAGACCACGATGATTTTCCAGAAATTGGTACCGCCGTCAGAGTGCATAAGCTCAAAGGTGAAGACCAGCAAATTCAGTTTATTGCCCAAGGGGTGCAGCGTTTTCAAATTAAGCGCTGGCTTTCTAAAGAGCCGCCTTATCTGGTTGAGGTCACTTACCCCAAAGAACCTGTCGATGCCGAAAATGAAGAAACCCGTGCTTACGCCATGGCGATCATTAACGGTATTAAAGAATTGCTGCCGATCAACCCGCTTTATGGCGAAGAACTAAAGCACTATCTAAATCGCTTTAGCCCTCATCAGCCAGGCCCATTAACCGATTTTGCCGCAGCGATTACGTCGGCCAAAGGGCCAGAACTCCAGGACGTGCTGGCAACGCTGCCGGTCGCTGAGCGTATGCACAAGGTTTTGCCTCTTTTGCGTAAGGAGATTGAGGTTGCCCAGCTGCAAAGCGAAATCAGCGAACAGGTCAATGCGCAAATGCAGGACCGCCAGCGTGAGTTTTTCCTGCGCGAGCAGCTAAAAGTTATTCAGCGCGAGCTAGGCATTTCCAAGGATGACCGCGAAAACGATGTCGATACTTTTAGAAACCGTCTGGAATCATTAGTTGTTCCTGAGCGTGTTCAAAGCCGTATCGATGATGAGCTCAATAAGCTGAGTGTTCTGGAAACCGGCTCCCCCGAGTATGGTACTACGCGTAACTATCTTGACTGGCTGACCTGCTTGCCCTGGGGAGTCACAAGTCAGGATAAGCTTGATTTAGGTCATGCCCGTGAGGTGTTGAACCGAGACCACGACGGCCTGCAAGATGTTAAAGAACGAATTGTAGAGTTCCTGGCGGAAGGCACATTTAAAGGCGATGTGGGCGGCTCAATTGTTCTGCTGATTGGCCCCCCTGGGGTGGGTAAAACGTCCATCGGCCGCTCTATTGCCGAAGCCTTGGGGCGCGAATTCTATCGTTTCTCGGTCGGCGGAATGCGCGACGAAGCGGAAATCAAGGGCCATCGGCGTACATACGTAGGCGCGATGCCCGGCAAGCTTGTCCAGGCATTTAAAGAAGTCGAAGTCGAAAACCCCGTTATCATGCTGGATGAAATCGATAAGCTGGGGCAATCGTTCCAGGGCGACCCTGCCTCGGCGCTGCTGGAAGTACTGGATCCTGAACAAAATATCGACTTCCTGGATCACTATCTAGATGTCAGGATGGACCTTTCCAAGGTGCTGTTCATCTGTACGGCCAATACGCTGGATTCGATTCCTGGCCCGCTGCTGGACCGTATGGAGCAAATTCGCTTATCCGGCTACATTGCCGAGGAAAAGCTCGCGATTGCCAAGCATCATCTGTGGCCGAAGCTGCTTAAGCGCAACAATATGCCCAAAAAGCGTATTAACTTGACCGAGGCAGCCTTAAAGCAAGTCATCGAAGGGTATGCCCGTGAAGCAGGGGTTCGGCAGCTTGAAAAACAGCTTCATCGTATTGTGCGCAAAGCGGCCGTCAAACTGTTGGAAGAAGAACTCGAAACCGTCAAAGTATCGGTCAATAACCTCGAAGAGTTCCTAGGGGCACCTCTGTTCCGTAAAGAGAAAGTGCTCAAGGGTGAAGGTGTGGTAACAGGGCTTGCCTGGACATCCATGGGGGGCGCAACGCTACCCATTGAAGCTGGCAAGATCCACTCGCTGGACCGCGGATTTAAGCTAACGGGCAAACTTGGCGATGTCATGAAGGAGTCTGCCAACATCGCTTACAGCTATACGCTGGGCCACCTGCAGGAGTATGGAGCGGATGCTGATTTCTTTGATTCAGCTTTTGTCCATCTTCATGTGCCGGAAGGTGCTACACCAAAGGATGGGCCGTCCGCCGGGGTGACCATGACTACCGCGCTGCTGTCACTTGCCAAACATGAGGCTATTAATCGACCGCTGGCGATGACGGGTGAGCTGACGCTAACCGGTCAGGTGCTTCCCGTTGGTGGCATTCGTGAAAAAGTCATTGCTGCCCGGCGCAGCGATATCTTTGAATTGATTTTGCCTGAGGCCAACCGGCGGGATTATGAAGAGTTACCAGAGTATCTTAAAGATGGGGTAACCGTGCACTTTGCAAATCGCTATAAGGATGTCGCTAATGTGGTTTTTAAAGATTAAGGGTGATCATGCTAGCGAGTCTTTCATGCGCGCCTTAGCTTAGCGGGCTAACATAAGGTCAGTTTTATTAATCAATTTTAAACGCCTTGCAAAAGTACGGCGTTTTTTTATGTCTATTCCTTAATTTAGTTTCAAGCTAGATGGTGACAATAGCGCTAATTAAAAGAATTAAAGCTTCTAG